>JBAURA010000534.1:0-3299 GCA_049580985.1 Chloroflexia bacterium | reverse complement strand
GTATAGTAGTTCCTCGTGTCAGCCGTTCGCCGCACGAACTGGCTCACCTTCGGGATGAACGTGGAAGTTATGGGTAGCAGGTCGGTATCATCCAGTAGGCGACGCAGACGCACTTTTAGCGTCGGCTCGTTGCTGAATTTTAGGCGTTCTCCCAACCATTCATTGTAATCGTCAGGTACGGCCGTGAGGTTGACTTTCATACGCGCATCATGTTCATCTTGGGGTAATTCTTCGTTGCTCATCGTACGTCTACAGAAAACCTCCACTGCTTGAACAAGGCTTAGAAATCTTGGTTCAACAAACGACTGAGGGCTATACATGGTGGCGAAGTAGAGGTCGTAGGCGGGTTTCAGGATACCCTCGGTCTGAACAAAATTGCCAAGCAAGGTTGGCATCTCATCCAAAACGTCACCCAACATGAAAAACATATCATGCGGAGATAGGCGTTTCTCCTCGAAAATCTGACCGGAAGGTTGGTAGTAGATGTCAATTGGAGCCTGTTCTGTCTTGTCTTTTGTGATATGCAAGACTACCGATGGATGGAAGCCTGTACACTCAACTGGATAGGCTGGCTCCCAAACCGCAAGGCTTAGAAAGTTTCGTATTCGACCGCTCAATGCAATAATGTCGTTCCAACTTTGATCTTCGTGGAACTCAATGCAAATATGGGCTTCTTGCTTGATGGTTGCTGTATCATACTTATTACCTAAAGGGGTCGAGTAGGTGAATTGAATCGAAACATTACCCTTCGCTAGCGTGCCGATAGAGATTGGGTCGGGCCGCTTGTAGTTGATGGTGACAGCATGATCGTCACCCAGTGCGACTTGGATTGCCTGTACGCTAATCCACTGGTCGAGGTACGTAAACCGAACCCAAACCTCCTTGAACTTGATATCATCCAGCGACGGAAAAGCAGCACCTACAAAGGCAAACCTTGCTCTATACATTGTTGAGCCTGCGCCCGCACCTGTAGCAATCGTGCTGGAGTACAGATCGCAGTTGGTTAGCGTGACCCACTTGCCTCTATCTGTAATGCCGTTGATAATGTCGAAAGACTGATCTCGTAAGCCTAGAACTGCTAGGCCGAACTTGCCCGACAATTCCAACTTCACACCGTCTTTGACCGAAAAGCTCAGAGTGCCGTTTATTTGAGTATCGGGTTCACTTGGGACATACCAGCGACCTGATAGACTGACTTCTTCCATTTCAACTGCCCTCCATCTTGATTGTAGCATACCCCACAGAGCCGGATACTCACCCTCTAAAGCCGCTATCGCATAGCCTGCGGTTCGTTTGCTGTAACCGAGTATTGGACGGCACGTTGCCGTTGAAAGTTCTGGACTCATACGGCCAGGTGGATGCGGTCAACCAACAAGCACTGGGTTGACTTGGCAAGCTCTAGTGCCCCAAGCGTGAAGTAGCGATTGGTTACTACCATCGCTTGGGTGCACCGATAATGTTGCTTACCTGCGACTACGTCACTGATAGCTGTGCGTGAAACGTTATTGCTATGCCGCTTACATTGGATGGCGTAACTTAACCCCATCTTTGTGGGCGATTATGTCCACGCCCAAATCACCTGAGCTTCGCGCAGGAGTTCATGGACTAAGCCAGCACCGTACGTGCTGACACACTATGTATCCGCAATTGTATATCGTGCTGTATATCCCACAGCGCGCTTTTTTATGGCAAAATATGGACGACCAGGCAGGCTGACGGCTTACCAGCGCCACTCAACTTCGGAATGAGCAGCAAATGAACATCGCTCTATCTGGAAAGTGAGCACTCGTTTGTGCGATACTAAGCCCGTCCGTCGAGGCAGGTGTCGGTAAGCGATGCCACGCAACGCGCATCATCTATGCGTTGCGGGCGAGCACCGGCCACAGTTCTCACTACTCACACCACTATAGGAGGGAATGGAAAGACGATGAGAAAACTCAGGCTAATGGCAACCCTATTTGTTTTGCCCTGGCTGCTGATGGCTGCCGTGGGCGCGCGCTACGTGTCGGCATCCCCGGCGGCGCAGGCCGGGCCGCAGACCTTCACGGTCCTCACAGGCGCGGGCTTCACGCTTACGACCGGTGAGAAGCCTTCCTGGCAGGGCCAGAACTTCTACCCGGCCACTGTCACTGTCAACGTGGGCGACAGCATTGTCTGGAAGCACAACTCGGGCAACGAGCCGCACACAGTCACCTTCCTCGGCCCCGTCACGGACCCAGGACCACCTGTCATACCCGATCCCGCTGCTACCATGCCTGTGGGTAGCCCCCCCAAGCTCATCATCAACCCAATGCACGCCAACCCGGCGGGCGGCCCCACGTATGACGGCTCTGCCTTCACCAATTCGGGTCAGATAGCGGCAGACATCCCCGTCCCGCAGGAGTTCAAGCTTACTTTCACCAAGGCCGGGACCTACGACTACCTCTGCCTGTTGCACTCCGGTATCCTGCCGAACGGCATGGCGGTTGGCATGGTAGGCAAGGTTGTTGTACAGGACGCCGGCTCGGCCTACCCCATGACCCCTGAGCAGGTTATGGCGGAAGGCCAGCGCTTGATCGCCGCTGACATGCAAAAAGCTATGGATCTCAACCCGGTCATGGAAGAGACGTACAAGCCCGCCGAGCAGATGGCCGACGGCACCACGATGCACCACGTAGCGGTGGGCAACATGGACATGTCGCGCAACCTTGAGTTCGAGCGCTTCGCTCCCACGGAGATCCGCGTCAAGGCCGGCGATACGGTCGAGTGGTCGCTGGGCATGGCTCCCGCCTTCCACACCGTAACCTTCGGCGACGAGCCTGACCTCTTCACTATAGAGCCGCAGCCGCAGGGCCCTCCCAACATAGTCCTCAACAACGACGTGCTCTTCCCGGTAGGCCCTAACGTCCATACCGGCACAGGCTACTACAACTCCGGTATCCTGGCAGGCCCCAATGATCCTCCTGAGATGGGTCTAAAGAGCTACTCGCTGAAGTTCACCCAGCCTGGTCGCTACGAGTACATCTGCGTGCCCCACTATTCTCTCGGCATGATCGGGACGGTAGTGGTGGAGGCCGCGACTACCACAGGCGGCACGCCGGTAGGTATGCCACAGACGGGCGCGGGGGATGCAGGTTGGCTCTTCCTCGGTTTGCTAGCGCTGGCGCTGGTGCTGTCGGGCGCTGCCGTCCGCGTAGTCGCTCAGAAGCGCAAATCGGCTTAGACTGGTATAGATGTAACGGCGACCTGCAGGGCAATTGTGCCGCATAAAGAACATGCTTCGTAGGGGCGGGTCCCCGTGCCCGCCCTCTCTCCTTACC
>JBAURA010000533.1:0-8300 GCA_049580985.1 Chloroflexia bacterium | reverse complement strand
CTGACAACCGATAACTGACAACTTCCCACATGGACCAATCCACAATCCCAAATCCGCAATCCGAAATCGCGATAATCCCCGTCCGCACCTGGGCCAAATCCCTCCCCAGCCGCTCTCACCTTGAGCGCAACGAGGACGCCTACTGGTCTGCCCGCAACGGCGTGGCGCACGCGGTCATCGACGGCATGGGCGGCAGCAGGCGCGTGGTAGACGGCAAAGAGATCGGTGGTGAGCACGCCGCCGCCGGCCTGCGCGCCGTCCTCGAAGAGCGCCTCCAGGACCTCCCCAACAACGTGTCCATATCAGCCGCCCGCGAGTTGCTGGCCGCCGTGATCGCCGAGGGCAACGCCCGCGTCTTCCGCGAAGTGAACGCCGAGGGCAACCTCCCTCCCGAACAAATACCGGAGGGCAAGACCGCCGATGAGGTCATGGCCGCCGCCTGCCTCACCGCCGCCATCCTGTGCGAAGGCGGGCGCAGGGCCGTCATCAGCCAGAACGGCGACACCCGCTGCTACCTCTACTCAGAGGGCGAGTTGCTCCTACTCACCGAAGACCAGGACGCCGTCAACATGGACTTCACGCAGGGCGCTCTCACATCCGAACAGGCCGATGCCATAGGCGAAGCCCTTGACACCTTCTCTGGCTTCGACGTCGGCAAGCTCGACCCCGCCGCCCGTAAGTATTACGCTCAGCGGCACCTGGTCTTCGGCCAGCTAGGCGACAGCCCGGAAGCCGCCGCCCCGGTATTCTCCACCATCCAGATCCACCCCGGCGACTCCCTCCTCCTCACCAGCGACGGCGTCCACGACAACCTCACAGCCGACGAAATCGCCGCCTCCATGAGCTCCATCGACCCCGCCGCCACCCTCGTAGACCGCGCCGATGCCCGCTCAGGCGAGCGCGCCCTCCCCGATCCCAACGACCTCACGGTCCCCTACAACTACCGCGCCCACCAGGACGACGCCACCGCCCTGGTAGTCAAAATCGAGTGGTAAGGCGCGACTATTGCGTACTGCTTACTGCGTATTACTTACTGCTTATCGTCCTTCGTCCTTCGTCGTTTACAGAAAGGAACCCCAATGCCAGACACAACCAACCACTGCCCCCGTTGCGGGCGCGCTATCGACAGCGATGAGCCGGCCTTATGCGGCCAATGCCAGGCCGAAGGCTTCGAGATGTGCGAGAAGTGCGGCATCCGTGTCGCCAACGGCACCACCCCATTCTGCGACACCTGCGCTGAAGAGATCGTCGGCACCGGCTAACACGCACGGCCTGGGCATAGCAGGCCGCTGGATACCCTTCGAGCGCCGAACTTCGCTTAGCGCTGCTCCAGAACTCGGCATGCGAACTGAATGTACTTCAGCGCTTCATGATACACTCATCTCACTATGAGACCACTCGCGATAGCTAGTCTTTACGTCCTGTTTCTTGTACCCAGTTTATATTCGACAGGTGCTTTAATAGAGCTTGTTAGCAATATGGGGAAGGGTGCCGGCTATTCCTACCCGGCCTACGGGCTAACTATCAATGAGGTACTAATCGCCTATTTCTCCCTCTTTGTTAGCGTTCTCTGGATCTGTCTGGGTACGGTTCTAACGGTATTCATATTCAGGGGAAGTGTACGTTTGCGTTGGATGTGGACCCTTCCGGCTATTGGTTCATTTGTCATCTTCCCTGCGACAATCGCATTGTGCTTTAGTGCTGGGTATTCATAAACTCGTCGAATTGCGAGATTAAAGAGCAATATTACCTGGGACACAATTAGCTCCCCAGCAACTTTTGGCCCACATCTTCGTTTGCATAAACAGAGAACTAGATCCGAACCAACGGAGATACACCCATGCGTAGAATAGACCCAACCCTCATCGGCCTATCTATCCTTGCCATGCTCGCCGCCGGGTTGGTGGCCTCTTTCATCGCCTTTTCTACGATGGTATCCCAGGACGACGCCAGGCTCTACCCGCCATCCCCCGCCGTCCCGGTGCCCGTACCCGTATCCACCTCCTCACCCGCCGCCACCGGCCCCATCCTCGATCCGAGGCCGCCCGCCGTCTCCCAGACCCTCGACGACATCACCATACGCGTCCAGCCCCGTTACGCCGACTCCCACCGCATCGTCCTCACCTACTCCATAAGCGGCCCCATACAATCGTATCCCTATCAGGTAGGGCTGGATACCCTACCCGGCAACTGGCCGCGTCTCATCCTTGACGATGGCACGGAATTGCAGCCGGACCACGATGGTGCCATTGAAGGTCAATATTTCGTCTGGCTATCTTTGCCGTCAGACTCGGGAGCGCTGGTCCCAACGCCCAACGAAGGTCTGCTCACCTACGATACCTCCGTACTGGGCAACCCACCTGATACTCTCACCCTGCGCCTCACAATGCCAATCGCAGTCAACAACACGCCATATGCGTACCCCATACCTATACCAACCGGCAACCCCCGTATCCCCAACACCCCCACCATCGGCCCTACGACAATCAACGGCCCACCACCCAACAAGACCCTCAACTATAGCTTCGATCTCACCACGCAGGTGGACAAGCGTTGCAGACTAGCCCAGCCCGGCACCATAGTAGAAAAGTCCGGCGTAAGGATAACCCTCAACTACGTAAGTATCACAGCTTCCGAAACGCGCCTCAACCTCTCCTATGCAGGCACGTTCAACAACAATCCCGTCAACAACAGCAGTAGCTGGCACGCCGCCGGCACTATGGACACAGGCCCCGGCACCCCGCAGATCCCTCTCTGGAACAACTGCGACCCCCGCAACTGCGGCTCGTTCACCGGCTTCCGCTACCGCGCCCAATCCCTCCTCGATACACCCGAAAGCCAATGGCTTCTAAAAGTGGACACCCTCGCCAACGACTCAGCCGGCCTGTTTATGAACGGCCCCTGGGTATTCAAATTCGACATGCCCTCCAAAGCAGCCTGCACCGCAACTGCCACGCCCGCAAGCACCAAAACTCCCTGAATCCCGCGAAGTGTGCGCGAAACTAACTAGCGGAAGATTATTGAGATACACTCATGCGCAGATTCGACCCAACCCTCATCACCATCTTAATCTTGCTGGTCCTCGCGTGTGGCCTGGTAACCTCGTTCCTCTTTGTATCCCATCTGGTATCGCGAAACGACATCCCTCAGACTCCGTCCACTACTTCTCCGACTCTAAATCCCATACTCTATTTCCCAACACCCCTGCCCGTCGCCACCCTTCCATCTCTCAGCCCCGATCCACCAGCCGTATCCAGCACTCAGGACGGTATCACCATCACGGTCCGCCCTCGCTACGTCGACCCCAATACCCTGGTCCTGACCTATACAGTCAACGGGCCCACTCATTCCTATCCCTACTCGGTGGATGACTTCACTCCAGATTACTTCAGGCAGCCCCGACTAATCACTGATGATGGCACAGAGTTGCCGCTAACCAATGACTCCCGGTACATTAGCTGGTTTTTCCCTCCATCAGAGGCTTATCCGTACGGCGAGGGTACCCAGGTTTATGACACCTCGGTCCTCGGCACTCTATCCGAGACTATCCACCTGCACTACTACCTGCCCCTCTACCTGAACAACACCCCCTACTGGCAGCCTATCCCACCACCCTATGCTACGGCTAATCCAGGCGTCCACAACACCCCCACCCCTATCCCTCCCCCTACCCAGATCCCACCACCCAGCAAACCTCTCACCTATACCTTTGACCTGATTACGCCTGTCGACAGGCGTTGCAGGCTGGTGCAATCACCTGTGACCGTCGAAAAGTCAGGCGTGCAAGCCACCCTCAACTACGTGCTCGTCACAGCCACCGAAGCGCGCTTTAGCATCACGTACTCCGGTACAGTCCAGGATATGCCTATCAATAGTAGTTGGGCATCCACGGGCACTCTGGACACCGGCCAGGGGACACCCCAGATCCAACTCTGGGATGATTGCAGCTTGGGCTATTGTGGAAACTTCACCGGTTTCCGTTATAGAGATCAATCACTACTGAACACACCGGCAGGCCAATGGCTGCTGAGGGTAGACAAGCTCAACGGCACTTCAGGCAAAACAGGCGGCTTCCCCGAAGTACCCGGCCCCTGGGTATTCAATATCGATATGCCCACGCAATCAGTCTGCATGTCGGTCCCCACGCCCGTCGGCACGAAAACTCCCTGAGCGCCCTACAGGCACCAAAGGCGGCGGGGTGCACAGGACCAAAAGCCCATGCACCCCGCTACCATCTACCCTAAGAACCTTAGTGACCTTCAACGCCTTCGTATCTTCGTGATCCAACAAAAGATCTTTGTGTTCTCTTTTTGTCCTTCGTGTCTTTGTGGTTCAACAAAAAGCCGGACTAAGTGCGAGCGATCTGGGACCGGTTCCGCTCCTTGAGCGCGCTCTCATACACCTCTGCCACCCGCGAAGCGATATTCTCCCACGAATACTGCTGCGCGTGCACGTTCGCCTGCTCCCCCATACGCTCCCTTAGCTCAGGGTTCTTCAACAGCGTATGCACCCGCTCGGCAAGCTGGAAGTGGTTCTCCTGTTCCACCAGGAACCCCGTCTCGCCATCCACTACAGTGAAAGACAATCCACCAACGTTCGACGCGATCACCGGCGTTCCAGAGGCCATCGACTCCACCGCCACCAGCCCGAACGACTCGTAGTGCGAAGGCATGATCGTCACATCCGCCGCCGAGTAATAGAGCGGCAACATCTCCTGCGGCTTCGACCCCACGAACTCCACCTGGTCCTCCAGGTTCAGGTCGCGGTGCAGCTCGATCACTCGCCGCAGTTCGGCGTTCTCGTCCGAGGTCTGCCCGCCGCCCCCCACGATCAGCACCTTCAGGTCGCGCCCCGAGCAGTACCGGCTCACCACCGCCACCGACTCCAGCAGCGTATCGATCCCCTTCAACCGCTCGATCCTCCCCACGAACAGCAGGATCGGCGTATCATCCCCCGGCAAGCCCAGCAGATTGCGCACCGCCTCCCGGTCGCGTGGGTAAAACAGGTTCGTGTCCACCCCCGCCGGGATAACCTTGATCCTGGCAGGCTCGGCCCCGTACAGGCACACCATGTGCTCGCGCTCTAGCGGCGTGGCCGCCACCAGGCGGTCGGCCCACCGCATCACCGACCCCTCGCCCACCACCCTCGCCGCCACCTCCATGTCACCTACCGCCTTGGCGACGCTGTTCTTCAACTCGCCCAGCGTGTGGAACATCTGCACGAAAGGCACGTCCCAGCGCTCCTGCAACTGGCGCGCCACCAGCCCCGACACCCAGTAGTGGCTGTGTATCACGTCGTACTTTATCCCCTCAGCATCGGCGAACTCCTCGATCCCCTCCACGAACTCTTCCACGTGCATAGGCAGCCTGTTCTTGTCGTAAGACGCTCGCGGCCCCGCCTCCAGGTGCACCACGCGCGCGTTCTCCCCGATCTCCTCGATCTGAGCCGTCTGCTCGTCCTGGAACCGCGTAAACACATCTACCCGGTGTCCCATCTTCCCAAGCTCCCGGCTCAATTCCCGCACATACACGTTCAGCCCACCCGTCTCGCGCCCCCCCAGCAAAGCCTCCGGGCACGCCAGCGGACAGGTATGCATACTTATCATCGCTATGTTACTCATCTCTTATATCCCTTTGTACTATCTACGACGCATACCAATGACGAACGACGAATGCATTGCAATTTGTGCGCCACAGTCCATACAACCATTAGTATATCCACCGTCCACCGTCCACTGTCCACCGTCCACCGTCCACCGTCTATCGTCTATCGTCCACAAAAACCGCCCTGTATACATACGTATCTTTAGCCCCAAAGTCGTACTTGTAGTCCTCGTCCCCCCGCAGGAAATCGAACCACCTTACCCCCTGCAATATCGCCTTATGTATCCTGTAAGCCAGCAGCGCCACCCCTGCGCTGTACTTCGCGAACCGCTGCGAATACCCCGAATTGTAGAGGTACAACCTGTTCCCATACTTATACGAAAGATAGGCCGACGCCGGTTCACCGTCCACCTCCAACACCGCCAGGTCCAGCCAGCCGGGGCCTGTCATGTGCTCCGCCATATCGATGAAATAAGCCGCCATCTTGTCGTCCATAAAGTGCGCCTTGTCCACCCCGCTGCTCCTGTGCAACGCCAGGAACACCTCCATCTCGCGCCTCATCACCTCCACGTCACCCGTCGGCACCAGGTGCCACCTTACGTCGTCGCGCCCTTCCAGCTTGCGCACCTTCCGCTTCAGCTCGTGCCTGTCCTTCTTCCGCAGACCCATCAAGTACGTATTCCAATCGCCCGGCAGTTCCGCCACTGGCGACACGTCCTCCGGGAACACCCGGAACTCCAGGCCCCGCTCGGCCCCCAGCCGCGCCACCATCTCCCGCGAAGGCGACCACTCAGGCAGCGAATGGAAGTCTATCGCGTCCCACTCCCCACGCCTCTCCAACAGGTAGTCCAGCACGCACCTCCACACGTCCTCCATCCGGCCCGGTTCCGCGATCACATCCAGGTAGTCGGCCACGTCCTTGCCGCCCACCATCTGCACGATCCTCAACGGCTCCCCTTCCCCCTCTGGCCTCAGCACCCCTCGCTTGTACTCCCTGGCCGGCGGCAGCGGCTCGCGGGCAATAAAAAGAGGAGCAAGGCCAACCAAAGCTCCCCCACCATCCCGCAATACCAGCAAGTGAAGCCTACAGCCCGCCGCCCCGCCGAAGTGCCTCCACCAGATCTCCTGCCACTGCTTAGTCAAAAACACCACGTTCGAAGCCGCCCGCGACAGCAGCCCATCCCACTCCTCCTGCGTCACCGCCAACCCCGTATCGAAGCTATCCGCGACCTCTAATGTAAACCCTCTAGCCTGTGCGACCATCCTGGTTGATGTACCTCTCTGCTATAGTAACACCCCACATGCCGCTGTATGGTTTCATATATATGTCTTATTATAGCAAAAGAGGCAACTTCCTAATTTATCGGCTGTAGGGACGAGGCATGCCTCAATCCTGTCGCATACAATCTTGACGTAGGGGCGGGTCCCCGTGCCCGCCCTCTACCCTCACCCCGATCTTCACGGCAAACGCGCAGGCATGCGCGTTGACCGCCTCTACAACCACTCAGATAATAGCCTCGATCTAGGGAAGAGACAGCCCGCGCAGGCGGGCTTCGCTAACGTCGCACGCGGATTTATCCGCCGTGGGCTCTCCACCAACGTGCCATTACCCGCTCAACCTGCCAATCTTCCTTATCGGTCTCGAAATCAACCCTCACCGCAACGGACGAAAAAACGCCCTGATATCCTCCGCGAGCAGTTGCGGCTCCTCCATAGCGGCGAAATGTCCACCCTTCGGGATCTCCGTCCAGTGTTGCACGTTATAACCCCTCTCGGCCCACTCCCTCGGGACCCTGAAATCCTTCGGGAACATCGCCACTCCCGTAGGCACCTCAACCTTGCCCCCTATCCCCGCCGATCCGATGGTAGGCGTCGGCACGCCGGTCGCATGCCTCCCCTCGTAATAGCCGATCATCGTCCCGTATATCGTCTGCGTGGCCCAATAAATCGTGACTGTAGTGAGCAAATCATCCTTCGTAAATCGCCGCTCGATATCCCCTTCACAATCTCCCCACCCCTTGAACTTCTCCACGATATAGGCCGCCAACCCCACAGGCGAATCGTTCAACCCATAAGCCAGTGTGAGCGGCTTCGTACCTTGCAAATGACTGTAGCCCCCCTCCTCGCGCTCCCATGCCTCCACCCTCGCCAGGTAATCCTTCTCGGCATCGCTCAACTCCGACAGGTCAGGCATAGGCTCAGGCCAATTCAAATCGGAATGCAGATGTATGCCCAACACATGCTCCCCCGCATACCTCCCCAGGTTGCTGGTCACCCCCGCGCCCACGTCGCCCCCTTGCGCGCCGAAGCGTCTATACCCCAGCCCGTCCACCATCAACTTCGTCCACAAACCGTGCACCCTAAGTGGCCCGCGTCTCACCCGCCTGTCCGAAAACCCGTACCCCGGCAGCGAAGGCACCACCACGTCAAATGCATCCTCGGGGTCGCCTCCGTAACTCGCCGGGTCGGTGAGCAGAGGCACTACCCCCAACATCTCGTAGAACGAGCTGGGCCACCCGTGCGTGATGATCAAAGGCATAGGATCAGGGCCTTTGCCGCGCGCGTGCACGTAATGAATCCCCATCCCATCCACCTCCGCCCGGAAATGTGAGAACGAATTGATGTACCGCTCCTGCTTTCGCCAATCGAACCCCTCAAGCCAATATTCGACAAGCTCGCGCATATACTCCCAATCGG
>JBAURA010000532.1:0-2164 GCA_049580985.1 Chloroflexia bacterium | reverse complement strand
TCCGACAAGGCATCGCGCGATCTTCCTAATCAGCAATGGCTTGCCCGCCGGGAATGATAGGGAGAACATCAGTCGAGCATTACAAAGATACCGAGCCTGGTCCGACCCACCCGAATTGTACGTACTGGCGGTGGATGCGGATTATCCACGTTCCGAGCATTCAAATTCGCGAGTGGTAAGGCCGCTCTGGAGCGAGATAGCAGGCCCTCGATGGTTCGACTTGATTACTAACGAGGCCCCACCTGCCCAACTGCTCTTTGATAAGGTCCAGCCGGCTTTGAGAAGCCTGGTAGGTGTTCAAGGCCACACCTTTTCTGTGCCGGGTGGCGCAGGCCGCGCCGATGTAGTAGTGGACCCCTACTTGGAGAGCGTTACGATCCTCCTCTTCCAGGACCGCCCCCTGTCCAGAAACACACAGCTACTGGTAGATGACAAGGTCCCCGGCACTGAGATACTTCCCGACCCAGGCCGCCGACCCACCCCTGGTAATGCTGGCGTGGCGGTCTACCATGTGATACGCCCTACCCCGGGCCAATGGCATTTCGCGAATTTGGAAGGTGTCGCCGACGTGCTGGTCGTACAAACAAGGCAGCCTGTGTCAATCACTCTTGCCAGTAGCCCTTTCACTCAGTTGAAGCCGTCGCGGGTGCGTGTCTCGCTCCATTACTCCAACGGCGACCCGCTGGCTCCACAGTCGAGCTACCCTTTCGGCCTGCTTATGTACGTAACCGACCCGCATGATCACACGCAGACCATCACCCTGTGTCCCGAACAGACGACTGGTGACTTCCTGAGCGTCGAGGGCCTGGACGCCAGGTGGCCGGGCAAGTACAGCGCGCGCGCTAGCCTTGGTGGAGATTGCGGGAGTGGGACAGCCAGTTACAATCTGGCCTTGAAAGACAACCTGCTGGATATTCAAGTAGCACCTACCAGTTTGCTTGTCGAACTCGTGACGCCCACAGGTCCGGTTAGTGTAAATCTCGACTCGCCGCTCAGCTTTGTCGTGAATATGAACATGTCCGTGACGTCGGGCGAGGTTGACGACCTGGGTTATATGTTGGTGCTTACGAGCACAAGCAACGGGATCGTGCGTACGGTGCCCCTCAAGGACGCGGGGCAAGAGCTAACTTTACACACAGTCTCGGACCTGGGCTTGCACATCCCGGATACATATGCCGTGGGTGTGGCGCTGCGCACGGTAGGGGGCAGGGGTGAACTGGTATGGGAGCAGTATCTGACTATAGTACCGGTTACATACGCACCCCGTATCTTGTTGCGGCAGGAAGAAGTATCTGCCAGGTTGCACATGCTGCGCTCCGACGGCAGCCTGGGTGTGAATAGCTTGCTACCTATATTCCCCATAGACCAACCCGTGCCGATCACCTTCACCGTTGAACGAGGCGGGCAACCGCAGATTGACTTGTCCGGCATCTTTCGCGAACCTATAACGCAGTCATTGACCGTGCGCGTAATCAACGGTTCGGGGCTTCCGGTCAGGGTGGATACCCAGGTACGGCAAATGGTAACTGGAGAATTGATAGCTTACGTGCGCATCCCCGAAACCGGCATCTACCAGGTGGAATTGAGCCTCAATGGTGCGTTGGTAACAGGGGATGAGGACCTGCCCTATTCAAGCCCGATTGTGGTCGCTTCGGTGATCCTCTACGACACGGAGCCTATGTCTCGATATATAAATCAGGCGGGCCTGGGAACGGCCGTGCTCTTCGCAGGTACGGCGTTAGTGGTGTGGGGGCTGTGGCTTAGAAGGAAGATACATTCGCAGGCGAGGCAAGCACCATTGTTGGGACAGTTGTTCTTCGAAGAACTGGCGGGCGATTCCTGGCAAGTACATGGGTCCGCCATCTCCATACGCAAGTACTACAGGGAGTTGTCTGGCCCTGATATACCCAATAATATGCAATTAAAGAAGGTTATTGTAGCCCCTGACGCCAGGCTGGATTCTAAAGGCGTGAGCCTAAGGGCCATTGACCGCGCAGGCCGCCCGGTAGCTTCGGCATACAGTGTGCAGCAGCTGACCGAGCTAATGCTGCTCGGCCACCAGGCGCGAACCCGACTGAGATTTGTACCTGTGGACTCAGAAGATGGCAAGTCCGGTAGCTGACATAAATGAACACGCGTTTCCCGGTCAGGCACTACCTGGAGC
>JBAURA010000531.1:0-5675 GCA_049580985.1 Chloroflexia bacterium | reverse complement strand
GTAGCAATCAGGCGCTAAACTTGAATATTCAAGGCACATGATAGCCACAGATTGTCACTTCATTGGGCCGAGCCAAGCACGGGCGACTCTCGCTCAAGCAACATAATCAGTTCAATCTAGTGGATATTTGGCCCATAGTCGACACTTTTCAGACAGTCTCTTACAATTAGCTATAATCACAACGTATCTAATTCAACTGTCCACCACCCACCGACAACCGACAACACCATGTACGTCCTCGGCACAGCCGGCCACGTTGACCACGGCAAATCGACTCTCGTGAAAGCCCTCACCGGCATCGACCCGGACCGCCTCCAGGAGGAGAAAGCCCGCGAGATGACCATCGACCTGGGCTTCGCGTGGCTCACCCTGCCTTCGGGCAAAGAGGTGTCGGTGGTAGACGTGCCTGGGCACGAGCGATTCATCAAGAACATGCTGGCGGGGGTAGGCGGTCTGGACGCCGCCCTCCTCGTGATAGCCGCCGACGAAGGCCCTATGCCCCAGACCGAGGAGCACCTCGACATCCTCCACCTGCTCGGCGTGGACCGGGGCGTGATCGTCCTCACCAAGACGGACATGGTAGACGAAGAGTGGCTGGCGCTGGTGCAAGAGGAAGTGAGCGAGCGCGTACAGCGCACGACGTTAGCAGGCGCGCCAATCGTGCCGGTATCGGCCCGCACCGGGCAGGGGCTACCCGCCTTGCTGGCCGAGATCGACCGCGTGCTCGCTGACACCCCGCCCCGCGCCGACCGTGGCTTGCCCCGCCTCCCCATAGACCGCGCCTTCACTATCGCGGGCTTCGGCACGGTGGTCACGGGCACGCTCACCGGCGGCACCTTGCACGTGGGGCAGGAGGTCGAGATAGTGCCGGGCGACCTCCGAAGCCGCATCCGGGGCCTGCAGAGCCACAAGCACAAAGTGGATAGTATAGGGCCGGGCAACAGGGTGGCCGTAAACCTGGTGGGCCTGGATGTGGACAGCCTCAGGCGCGGGATGGTCGTGGCCCTTCCAGGTAAGCTACACCCCACCAAGCGCGTAGACATCCACCTCCATCTCCTCCCCGACGCGCCTTCGCCCGTGGAGCAAAACGACCCCCTCGATTTCTTCAGCGGCTCTGCTGAGACCCCGTCCCAGGTCACCCTGCTCGACACCGACCGCCTGGAGCCCGGCGGCACTGCGTGGGCGCAACTGCGCCTGCGCGATGAGGTGGCAGTTGCCAGGGGCGACCGCTACATAGTGCGCCGCCCGTCCCCCAGCCTCACCATAGGCGGCGGCCAGGTGATAGACTCGCACCCCAGGAGGCACAAACGCTTCCACGCGGAGACGCTGAGCACCCTCGAGACGCTCGAAAAAGGCACGCCCGATGAGTTGATATTGCAGACGTTGGGAGGCGCCGCCCTGGATGCGAAGGGCGTTATCGAGAAATCGGCGCTGGACAAAGCGCAGGCTGTGGCAACCCTCCAACAATTGATCGCGGACGGGCGGGTTATCCAGATAACAGGCGACAAAAACTCAGTCCTCAGTCCTCAGTCCTCAGTCCTCCTGATCGCCGCCGGTGGGTTTGACGAAGCCATACGCCGCGTAAGCGAGCTACTGGCACAGCACCACAGGCAGCACCCGCTACGGCGGGGCATGAGCAAGGAAGAGCTAAGAAGCCGCATGAACGGCATCCTTCCAAAGGCGTTCCCCCACGTCATGGCCCTCGCCGTCGCCAGGGGAGCTGTGGCCGAAGAAGCTACCACGTACCGTCTGCCGGGGCATGAGATAACCTACACACCCGCGCAAAAGGCGCAGGTGAATAGCATACGCCGGGCACACGCCGAATCACCTTATTCCCCGCCTTCGCCCGCCGAGCTAGGGGTCGAGCCTGAGGTAGTGGCGTCCCTGGTCGAGGCAGGCGAGATGGTAAAAATAGACGAAGGGCTGCTTTATATGCGCCCCGCCTTCGAGGAGATGAAAGCGCGCATCCTGGCGGCCATAGACGACAGAGGCGAAATCAACGTCGCCGCCATGCGTGACCTCTTCGGCACGACCCGTAAATACGCGATACCCGTGCTGGAATACATGGATGAGCAAAGGGTCACGCGGAGAGTAGGAGATGTGCGAGTCAGGTGGTAGCCACAGCTAAATCCGTCGCGCCAACACCCGATTCGTTTCGCCGTTACGCTCACCGATTTGTTGCTCTATCTTCTCGCGTAAAATGCTGGCTTCTCGTTCTCTTTCGAGTAGGTATTCATCTACTTCACCCTGGTGGCGAAGGTAATACCCGATCACGGAATAGACGTCGGCGAGAGCAAGTGTGTCGAGTTCGCCCACGATCTCTTCCGGCCTGTTGCCTCTCTTATGAGAAGCCAACAGGACATCAAGCGTGACGCGCGAACGACCGATCCGCGCGGTGCCGGACGCGTCCATTCTGATCGGTAATTGATCCTCGTGCAAATTCAAAGAAGCCACTATGATCCTCGTTCGTACTGACGTTCCTACAACACGATTATAGCACACACTTCCCTGTCGGCTGCACTCAGTGTGCTATAATGTCTGCGCCAATCTATAACCAGCAGGAGAACCAAGCATGAGTGACAACAACGGGAGCGCACCGGCTCCTGGGGCAGAGCAAGCAGAGCGAAAGGAGCCGAAAAGCCTGGAATGGGCGCTTGTGCTAGGCTCCTCTTCAGGTTTTGGGGCCGCCACTTCCATCGCGCTGGCAGAGCAGGCGGGCCTCAACATATGCGGCGTCCACCTGCGCCGCCCAACCGACCAGGACATGTTTGAAGAGGTCAAAGCGCGCGTCGAGGCGGCTGGCCGCATGTATATCCCCTTCAACATGAACGCCGCCAACGCCGACCGCCGCAAAGACGCGCTCGACAAAGTGGCTTCCGAGATGGATGGCTCTGGTTTCCGCGTCCTGATGCATTCGCTGGCCTTTGGCACGCTCAAGCCATATATCACGGCTAACGTGGAGGAGGCCATCCAGCAGGGCAACATGGACATGACTCTCGATGTGATGGCCCATTCGCTCGTCTACTGGGTGCAGGATACCATGCAGCGCGGGATGCTGGGGCGTGGGAGCCGCATCTTCGCCATGACCTCCGCAGGCTCGCACCGGATCATACCTACCTATGGGGCCGTTTCCGCCGCCAAAGCCGCGCTCGAATCGCACATACGCCAGCTTGCGTCCGAGCTTGCGCCGCATGGGATCACCGCCAACGCCATCCTGGCGGGCGTCACCGACACCCCCGCTTTGCGTCGCATACCGGGCAGCGACCGCCTGCTGGAGGGCGCCCTGGCCCGCAACCCTTCGGGCAGACTGACCGTGCCGACCGACATAGCCAACTTCATCGCTCTCCTCGCTATGCCGGGTAACGGAGGCGACTGGGTAACCGGCAACGTAATTAATGTTGACGGCGGCGAAGATATTATGGGGTAGTTCAAAGTCCAAGATCCAAGGTTCAAGGTTCAACCACGTAGAGATTGATCACTTTGAACTTTGAACCCGTGTTGACACTGTACGCACAATCCGATAAACTAAATAGAGCAGTGCCCTAAACTGTTAGACGGTTATGCCTCAGTGAGAGGTCAAGAACAATGAGCGATATGGCATACTCCAAAACACGCCCGGCCTCGCGGCCCGCGAAGTCTGGCGGTCGTCCATCGGACGATTACGAAGACGTCCAGGAAGCGGAGGTCGTACCGGCCCAATTCGCTGAGTACGACGATGACGAGGACTACTACGAGGACGATGAAGAGGTATCCGTAGTCTCGGTCAATCGCAACCGGGCGATCGCCCTGGCCGTAACCGGCTTGCTCGTGGTGGCTATCTTCGGGGTGATCGCCTGGATGTTGGTGAATAAGCCTGGCCCAGGTGGGATTGGACCCGTGCCGCAGGTGCCTACTATCTCAGGCTTTAACGCAACCACTGCCCCGGAAGCCCAGGCCCCCACCAAGGGTGCGTTCGCCCCCGACTTTGTGTGGGAGGAGAACGGCAGGACCGTATCGCTCTCATCGTTTCGTGGCAATAAGCCGGTGTTCGTGAACTTCTGGGGTACCTGGTGCCCTCCCTGTAGAGCCGAGATGCCTGAGATGCAGAACCTGTACAACGCTAGAAGGAACGACGTAGAGATCATAGGCGTCTCTATGGGGCCGCGCGACTGGCCCCAGCTTGTGCTCGACTTTGTCAACGCCAGCGGCTACAACTGGAAGTTCGTCCACGATGAGAAGTACAGCACGGCTACGCGCTACCAGGTTGTGAGCGTCCCTAGCTCCTATTTCATCGACAAGAATGGCGTGATCCAGGCCGTACACGTAGGCGCGATGACCAGAAGCATGATGGACGCCTACCTGCAACAGACCCACTAAGCCCTCTGCCGACATAGTTCACGCCAGCTTTAGGAGGAAAGCACCCTTTTATGAGTCAACCCCCCAGAAACAGGCCCCCCGGCAAGCAGGCCCCAAATAGGGCCCAGCAGCCCCGACGCCGGTCGGATGAATACGAAACCGATTACCCACCTCAACAGCGCAGAAGGTCGGAAGAGTATGACGCTGACTATGCGCCTCAGCAACGCAGGCGAACCAATGCGCCACCGCCTCAACAGCGTGGGCGTGGTGGCCCACCCCCGCGTGGCGGGGGTGCCTACTACCAGCAGAGACCGCGATACGTCCAGCCCCAGCGCGATGCCTTCCCCTATATCATGGGCGGTCTCATCGGCGCGATGGTGATCGGCCTGGGCCTGGTCATCTTCCTCATTATCAACAACAATAACAGTAACCCCCCTACCGTTACCAACCCGGGGACCACAACTGGTGGCAACACCCCCGCACCGGTTGGCTCGACGGCGCCCAGGATGTCCCTGGCTGAATTCAAGGCGCTTTACGACAACCCGGCCACGCGCCCTGTGATACTCGACGTACGCACCGGTCAAAGCTTCAATGAAGGGCATATCGCGGGCGCCATCTCCGTGCCTGAGGCAGAGGTCGACATTCTGCTGGCGAAGATCCCTAAAGATAAGCTGGTGGTCGCTTACTGCCAATGACCGTCCGAGAATGAAAGCGCCCGTGTGGCGCAGAAGCTCCACGATCAGTACCAGTACAGCTACGATAATGTGAAGGTCCTTCTAGGCGGTTGGACGGCCTGGCAACAGGCAGGCTATCCTACCGAGACGGGCACCGGCGGTGCAACCAGCACACTCACTACCGGCGAGGGTATCGTGCCAAGCCAGCCTATCACTCCTAACATAGTGATTACCCCTTAGGTGACAATAAGCAAGTAATAGCAAGCATGGGCGGGTGATACCCGCCCATGCTCTTGCACTCTAAAGTATGGACGACCAGGACAAAGAAGCAAGGCCGGTTCGGCGCGTCAGAGCCGCCCCCGGCGATTACAGGTACGGCCCGCAGGGTCCGCGCCAGCCACGTCCAGGCCGTCCACCGAGGCGCGATCTCTTTCCCTACGTGCTGGGTGGTCTCATCACGTCGGGCATGCTGGGGCTGGTCCTGATCGTGTGGCTGGCGCTGTCGCCAGGACGGGCAGTCGCCCCCGTAGCCTCTACACCAACGCCGTTTACCGGCGTGCCTGTAGAATTTCCAACCGCCAACGTGCCCCTGGGCGTGATCACGGGCGTGCCGGTCGAGGTGGAGACCCCGGACGCGGCCATCCCACCCGCCGTGCCCACCGGCTC
>JBAURA010000530.1:0-7294 GCA_049580985.1 Chloroflexia bacterium | reverse complement strand
GTGCTGCTGGACTTGCTGCGCGTGCGCTGCTCTTCCAGGGCCTGCTCGAAGCCCTCCATGTCTACGTCGAGGCCACGAGACACAGCCATATCCTTAACTATTTCCCTGGAGAGGCCGAACGTATCGTAGAGGGTGAACATCTCGCGGCCCGGCAGGGTATCGCCGGGCTGGAGGCCCAGGTCGCCCATGATACGGTCGAAGCGGTTGGACCCCTCCACCAGCGTCTCGCCGAACAGCTTTTCCTCGCGCAGGACGTTGGACAGGATGAACTCGCGCTTCTGCACGATCTCAGGGTAGACGTCGCCCATTATCTCCATGACGGTCCTGGCGATCTCGCCGAGGAAGGGCTTGTCGAGGCCGAGCTTGCGCCCATGCACCATGGCGCGGCGCATGATGCGGCGCAGGACGTACTCGCGCCAGGTATTGCCGGGTGTGACCCCGTCGCCCAGGAGGAAGGTGGTAGCGCGCCCGTGGTCGGCCACCACCCGGTAGGAGACGATCAGGCGCTCCATCTCTTCGGGAGAGTGCCCGGTCAATTCGCGGGTGCGCTCCATGATCGGCTTGAACAGGTCGGTGTCGTAGGTGCTGCGAACGCCCTGCATGACCACCGACATCCGCTCAAGGCCCATGCCGGTGTCAACGCCCGGCTTTTCGAGAGGGACTAAAGAGCCGTCGCCCGGCTGGTCGAATTGCATGAAGACGAGGTTCCATATCTCGAAGAAGCGGTCCTCGTCGGTGCCGGGGTTGCTGCCGTCGTCGCCGCGCTCAGGGTAGAAGTCCCAGTAGATCTCGGTGTTGGGGCCGCAGGGGCCGGTGTCGCCCATGGCCCAGAAGTTGTCCTCTTTGCCCAGGCGGGTGATCTTGTTGGCGGGCACGCCGGCTATCTCCTGCCACAGGTCAAACGACTCGTCGTCGTCGAGGTATACCGTCGGCCACAGGCGGTTAGGGTCGAGGCCGAAATGCTGAGTGAGCAGCTCCCAGGCCAGGCGAATGGCCTCGCGCTTGAAGTAGTCGCCGAAGGAGAAGTTGCCGAGCATCTCGAAGAAGGTCTGGTGCCGGATCGAGGGGCCGACGTTCTCCAGGTCGTTGTGCTTGCCCCCGGCGCGCATCACCCTCTGAGCGGTTGTGGCGCGCTTGTAGTCGCGCGTCTCGGTGCCCAGGAAGACGTCTTTGAACTGGACCATGCCGGCGGTGGTGAAGAGGAGGGTCGGGTCGTTGGCAGGCACGAGGGGCGACGAGGGCACGATCTTATGCCCGTACTCGGCAAAGAACTCTAAGTAACGCCTGCGTATCTCGCGGCTGGACATATATTCCATAGATGACGAGCCTCCTCGGCGGGAGTGATACGTGAGTGACGAGTGACGAGTGACGAGAGCCGAATAAAACTAACGGTCCATCGTCTACGGTCCACCGTCCGAATTGCGGGATTACAGATTATTGTACGAATTAGCACAAATGAGAGTCAAGGTGCGTTGGTCGTAACGCGATGTAGGCCAAGCGCTGTATCATGCGTAGTCCTCTTCACCTGGCCTTTATCGGCTTTGACCCGATTCTTCACTGTGCTATATTACTATCGGGTAAATAGAAAGGAGTGTTGGAATAGTATGCAACTGTTTCGCAAATTTGGCTCAACGTTCTTCATGCTCATCATAATCGCGCTGGGGACTGCATGCGGCTCAACGCAAGATAACGCCGGGCAAGCAGCGCCGGGTGGCGCGCCAGGCCAAGTCATCAAAACGGAGAAGGGGCAGTACACCGACATTAGCGCCGACGAGCTTATGTCGATGATGGACAACAAAGACTTCTATTTGGTGGACGTGCACGTGCCCAACGAAGGACTCATGCCCCAACTCGACGCCCGTATCCCCTATAACGAGATCGCGGGGCAGTTGGACAAGCTACCCTCGGACAAAGCGGCCAGGATAGTGCTGACCTGCAAATCGGGTGGCATGAGCAGCGAGGCAGCCACCACCCTGGCCGACCTGGGTTATACGAACGTCTACAACCTGGCGGGCGGTTTCCTCGCCTGGAAGGATAAAGGCTACCCGCTCACCCCTGAGCCGTAGGCTCTCGACCGTGGACGTGGACGCACACTCTTGCGCTCCTATTATCATTTGCCTGGATGAAGCGTCTAAATAGAGAGCATATAGACCGCGAACGAGGCCAGCCAGTGCTCTCCCATGTACTCGCCGCTGGCGACGTGCGGGAGGCTGGCCCGCGCGTGCCCCTCCGCCGACTCTAGTAGCACCGGCCGCGCAGGGTCGCCATCGGGCAGGCCGGCGGCAATCCCCTTCATACACCAGGCGCGGGTCAGATTGAGGCCGTCGAGGTGGACGATCTGCGGGTCGGTGCGGTCGGACACGTGGGCAGGCGCGAGCAGATTGGTGGGTTCGCCTTGCTCTATACCCGGCAGGAAGCGGCTGAACCACCGCGCGAAGTCGGCGGGAGGCAGCACGCGGCGCATCAGGTCGGCCTCGATCAGGCTGGGCGAAAAGAAATCGGCGCCGTTAGGCTCCCAGCGCGCCGGGGCGTCCGCATCGTTGGAGAAATAATGCAAGGAGCGTTCTACGAGAAGGGTCTCAAGCGTGGTGTGGCCCAGCGTGCGAGCGTAATCTATGCCGAAAGCTATGCCGAAAGCGGTGTTGGGGTGCGTGCCCACGCGGATGGGGTAGGTCAGCCTGGGCAGATAGTCGAGATAGAGGTCCACGAAGGCATCGGCCAGGGGCTGAAGGTATCGCGCCCATTGCAGCCCCTCTGAATCGTCCCACCTGGTCAGTTCTTCGGACAGCTTGAGGAGCCACGCCCAACCATACGTACGCTCGAATGACCTGCGATTGGGACCTTGCAGGTAAGCTAATTCTACCTGCAAGTTCTCCTCGGTAAGATTCAGCGCGAGCGCCGAGCGTACCGCAGGCGCATCCTCCCAATCAGGCAACAGGCGCAACAGTCGCACCAGCATCCAGTGCCCATGCACAGACGAGTGCCAATCGAAGCAGCCGTAGAACGCCGGGTGCAAGGCACGCGGACGCTGCAAGTCGTGGTCGCCGTTGATCACGTGATCAAGCTTGTTTGGATACTCCCTATGGATGCCGTGGAGGGCCAGCCGGGCGAAGTGGGTGGCCTGTTCGTGTGAGATAGGCATCGCATCTCCTCAAATCTAGCCAGTAGCAGGCAACTAACAATTACCTGGGGATAGCTGTTTCTTCAAAGCAGAGGAAGCAAAGGTAACAGAGGAAAGCAGAGATTTTATGGTTTGTAAGGAGCGTCCTAACATCTACCCCTGAGGCCAAACAACAATAAAACTCTGCTTATCTCTGTTACCTCTGCTTTCTCTGCTTTGAATCCACACCATAGATACGTAAACTCTACCCCCGGCTACCAACAACCAACAACCGACAACCGACAACCGGCAACTGACAACCGTCCACCGTCCACCGTCACGCCTCCCGGCAGCGCCGGAGAGACGCCAGCGCCGGGGCCAGCAGGGTAGTTTGGAGGTACGAGCGGCGGGCGAGCAGTTGTGGGCTGTATTGAAGGATCGCGTGGGGCCAGAAGGTGGCGAAGCGCCAGGCGCGGGCCGCATCCAGCGAGAGGTCGAAGAAGGCGCGGTCGATCCTGGTGTCGAGCAGACTGTTGAGGCGCGCGAGGTAGTGCTGGCGCATATCGGCCAGCGAGAGAGGGAGCCTGCCGAACCACCAGCGCGAGGTAGCGTGGAAGCACGCCAGATCATATGACGACGGACCGGCACCCGCGAACTGCCAATCGAACACCGCCGGGGCATCTACTTCGACACTGTCGCGGTCGGGGCCGAGGCGCATAGCGATGTTGCCGGGCCAGTAGTCCCCATGTATGAGCGTGTGGGGCATGGCATTCAGTATGTCGAGCAAAGGCGTGGGGACGGCTGTAATATCGAGCCACGAGCGCAGGTCTTCGGGGGAGAAGAAGTCGCCACCCCAGCGGGCGCTCTCTATCTCCAGCAACGCCTCGTGGGCATCGTGCGCGAGAGCGGGGGCGTGCGCGCCCGTCGGGGTCCAGATCCAGGCGTGCTTGTGGGGATCGGGCGGGCGGTCCCACCACTGGGCGTGGAGGTCGGCCAGGGCCGTCAGCGCCCCGCGATAATGCCTCTCGGTCCAGGTAACCTGGGGCCATACCGCTTCGGTGGGCAGCGCTTCCAGGAGCACCCAATCGGGGCCGGAGAAGCCAGGCAGGGGCGCGGGGCGCGTGCCCATACCCGTACAGATCCCTTCGTGTGGGCCGTTGCCCTCGACGGGAGCATCGTGGGCTGTGAGTAGGATGCGCGGGGTGCGCACCGGCAGGTGGGGCGCGAGCGTGCGGTAGAAGTGGACCTCACGCCGCGCGGCCTCGGCGGTGAGAGCGCCCCCCCAGGGCGTGCTCTCTTTGTACACCAGGTTTACTTCGCGTTGATCCCCAACGTCGTCGTAATAGCAAACCTTGAGCCAGTAGACAGGGCTGCCGGAGAAGCCCCCTCCGAGGCGCTTGGGCACGATCTCGCCCAGTTGGGCCGATGGCTGGAACAGGTAACGGCGGATAGCGGTTTCGAGGGTGTTCAGGCTAAAAGGCAGAGTAAGGGTGAGCATGTAGGTTTCCTGCGATGCTGAGTGAGGAGTGTACAGTGCGACAGTGTCCAGCGCCGGGTGCAAAAGCGGTCCGGCGTTGGAGCGCTATTCTAACACATGGCATGGCATACTTCAACAGCAAATCCGACTTTGAACCTTGCACTTCCAGCCTGTATAATGAAAAGCTATGGAGAAAAATCCTGCCGCCGGCAATGCGCCATACCTGATAGTGGGCCTGGGGAATCCAGGGCCGCGCTATGCCGCCACGCGCCACAATATAGGCTTCATGGTGGTGGACGAAGCAGCCAGGCGGCACGGCTTGCGCTTCTCGGGCAGGCAGGCAAACGCCGAGATAGCGAAAGGCGAGATCGAGGGCCGGAAAGTGATACTCGCCAAACCGCAAACGTTCATGAACAACAGTGGTACGGCGGTACGCGCCCTCGCGTCCTACTACAAAGTGCCTAACGACCGGATACTGCTCGTTTACGACGAGCTAGCTTTGCCGCTTGGCACGATCCGCATCCGTGAGAAGGGGTCGGCGGCAGGGCACAACGGGGTGAAGAGCGCGATCGCCCACATGGGCACGGAGGCCATCCCGCGCATGAGGGTGGGGGTGGACCGCCCGGCGGACCCACGGCACAACCAGGTCGATTGGGTGCTGGGTCGCTTCGCGAAGGAAGAACAGCCCCTCGCAGAAGAAACGATCAAGCGAGCCGCCGACGCTATCGAGGCGGTGCTCACGATAGGCATCGAGCGCGCCATGAACACGTACAACGCTGATCCTTCGGGAACGACGAAGGACGAAGGACGAAAGACGAAGGACGCGAAGGACGCGAAGGACGAGCCGCCTGAAGCTCCAGCAGCCCGCAATAATAGCCCGCCCAAACAGGACCTCTCCATAGGCACCATACGTGAGCGCCTGTCGCGTATAATGCACCGCGACAAGTAAACATCACCCCCAACAACTGACAACCGACAACTGACAACTGACAACCGTCCCTAACCAACTATGTCTCTTTCCGGCCTGCTTCCTCTCTTGTACGACCAGCCTGGGTACGGGGCGCTGGCGCGCGGCATAGCAACGGGCGAGGACGTGCGGAGCGGCGCGCCGCTTGATACTACACGGCCTTATCTGCTATCGGCACTGCACGCCGATGTAACGGGGCAGCAGGGGAGGCCGATGATCGTGGTCACGCCCAGGCCCGACCGCGCCCGCCAGTTGTACGAGGGCCTGCTGGCGTACTCCCCACCCAATACCCCCATATACCTCTTCCCCGCGCCCGACCTGCTCCCCTACGAGCGCATCGCCCCCGACCCCACCATCGTGGGAGAGCGATTGCGGGTGCTTGCTTCGCTAGGGACTAGGGGTTCGGGATTAGGGATTAGCGTCCCTCACTCAAACACCACTAATCCCCAATCCCTAACCCCTAGTCCCCCGATCATCGTGACCTCGGTGCTTGCGCTCATGCAACCTGCCATGGCTCCTGATGATTTGGGGTATGCGGTGCGCACGC
This sequence comes from Chloroflexia bacterium, assembly GCA_049580985.1. GTDB lineage: Bacteria > Chloroflexota > Chloroflexia > QHBQ01 > JADMIH01 > JADMIH01. The sequence continues at coordinate 1,203 of JBAURA010000530.1, read as the reverse complement.
TGAAGCGAGGGGAGCAGGTCGATCTGAGGGAATTACTGGGCCATCTCGTTGACTTGGGGTACGAATCGGTGGCGATGGTGGATGCGCCGGGGCAATTCAGCAGGCGCGGCGGCATAGTCGATATATACGCCCCAACCTCCACGCTACCAGTTCGGATCGAGTTCTTCGGGGACGAAGTGGACTCCATAAGGGTGTTCAACCCCCTCACGCAGAGGTCGGAGCGGCAGGCCGAAGGGGTAATCATCACGCCCTCATGCGAGATGCCCCTCTGGAAACGTGAAAGCGCCGCCCAGAAGCTGCGCGAGATCAACCCCGACAGCCTCCGCGAAGAAGTGCGCGAAGAATGGGAAGCGCAGCTACAGAAGATCGAGATGGGCGAGTGCTTCGAAGGGATGGAGCTGTTCGCCCCCTACTACGCGCAGCCGCTAACCAGCCTGGCCGACTATCTCGCCCTGTGGGCGGACGAAGGACGAAGGACGGAGGACGAAAGTAATTACGAATTACGAATTACGAATTACAACCAAGCCGATCAATCCAAAATCCGGGTGCCCTCTGGGCGACCGAAATCCAAAATTGGAAGGCCTTTGCTGGTGCTGGACGATCCTGACTTGATACGGTTGGAGGCCGGGGAGATCGAGCGGCAGGCGGCGGACTTGTATAAGAGCTTCATCGACAACGGCGAGTTGCCGCCAGGGTTGTTGCGGCCATACTTGAAGTGGGACGAGGTAGCGGCGCACGGGCGCGGGCTGCCGGTATTGAGCTTCGGTGGCGAAGACACAAGGGGCGCGCTGGAAGCCCCACATTTCGAGCTTCCTCCCCTATACGCGGGCAAGATCGACACCGCGATAGAAGAGATAGGTGACATGCTCGCCCAGCGGGCGCGGGTAATCATAGTATCGCAACAGTCGGCGCGCCTCCGAGAACTGCTTGAGGAAGCCGATATCTACCCCACGCTTCGGAAGGGGACGGTAGACGGTAGACGGCAGACGGCGGATGGTCTCAATCCGCAATTAGTAGGTGTGGAGCAGGTGGCATTATCCGCCGGGGGCAAGGGTATGGTGGAGAGCCTGACCGCGCCGCCCTCCATGGGGTCTGTGCACCTGTTGCAAGGGACGCTGGCGGCGGGGTGGCGATTGCCGCAGTTCGGGCAATCGCACGTGGTGCTCCTTACCGACGCCGAGTTGTTCGGCAGGAGCAGCGCCT
>JBAURA010000529.1:0-3099 GCA_049580985.1 Chloroflexia bacterium | reverse complement strand
GGCCTGCCTACAGCTGGATCGAGCTGCGGCGCGGCGACGAAGTACTCAACCGGGTATTCAGGCCGAGAGGGTGGCAGGATTATCCCTGCAAAGTAGAGCGGCAGCAGGACGTACTACGCATCGAGTGGTTCGAACCCCAAAGGGTACCGAGGGTGGTGCGCAGCAAGCTCATCTTCGACGTGCCCCGACTGCCCCAGTCCGTATCCCAGCCCACTACCACTACTCTTGTGTATATTGGCACCTCCATCGCACCATGCGATCCGCGCAACCCGGTGAGCAACGACCCCGGCGCGATGCTCAAGCTCGACTACCACTTCCAGCAGACTATCAACGACCCAACGGCCTCTTCCACCGCATCCGGCAGGCCGGCAGGTCAAAAGGAGATCAACGGGCCACTGATCGTGTACGTGGCGCAGGAACAGCCTTTGCCGCTGGACGTACGCGAAGGGACCTGGCGCGAAGTTAATGTACCGCAGGCCAATGGCGGTCCGGATATGCACGGCGTCGTCTGGCAGGGTCCTTACTTCCCCGACCGCTCGGGTTTGTCTTCGTACGGCGAGGTTGTCGTACTGATGATCGAGCACGACAAGCTGATCATGGTACTATACGGCCCCACCCAAAATGGCATCACAGAAGAACTGCTGCTGGATATAGCACGGAACGTAGACTGGTGACGACGGTTGTCAGTTGTCAGTTGTCGGTTGTCGGTTGTCGGTGGACGGCAAGAACGTAAAACGTAAACGTAAAACGTAATTACTGTCTACCGTCTACCGCCCACCGCCCGTCTTTGACAGCAGTGGCGGGGCGGTATAGAATCGGCCCTGTGATTGATAGCGAGCAGAGTCGCGCCCGTCCTTCCTGGCAGGCGTGGGCAACGTGGCTGGCGGTGGGAGCGCTCCTCCTCACGTCGTTGCCGGCCCTCGTTCGCTTCGGGAGTATCTCAGGCGAGTGGATCGATTATCCCTACCCGCGCCCCGGCTCTGAGGGATTGATCCTGTACGAGTCGCTCCTCCTCAAGCGCGGAGGCGACATTTACGAACCGATCACCGCTGAACGCTTCATCTCAGGCCCTTACCCACCTATCTTTTACTGGTTGGCGAGCGCGCTCCTACCCGACCGGCTGCCCGACTTCTCCTTCCCACAAACGGCTTCCTCTATATTCACACCCGGACGTATCCTGTCCCTCGCCGCTAGCATTGTAGCTACCCTCCTCGTGGTCGCACTCGTCACCTTCGGAGGCTACGCCCGGCAAAGTATGCGCAGAGTGCTGTGTGGGCTGCTGGGTGGCATGGTGGGCGCGACGATCTTTCTCGCCATGCCCCAGGTGGAGGTATGGGCCACCCGTTTCAGGGGCGATATGCTCATGCTTGCCCTCACGGCGGGCGGGCTGGCGTGCGTAGCTGCCGGCGCAGAAGTCGGCCATGTCCGCGTGCGCTGGATCTGGCTAGTATCGGGGGCGGCCTTATTCTCGCTGGCCTTCTACACCAAGCAGACCGCGCTGGCAGGTCCTATCGCCGCCGCGCTCTTCCTGCTGGCGCGCGACTGGCGGTCGGGCCTCAAATGGTGCGGCCTCATGCTCGCGTGCGTCGCCATACCCTTCGCCGCGTTGGAGGTCGCCACCGGCCACTGGTTCTACCTGAAGATGGTCGATTACCACTCCCTGCCCCTCCGGAGGCTAACCCTCGAACGGCTCCTCCAATTCGCCTTCTGGGAGGACGAGTGGCCCGTCATCCTGCTTGCGGGTGGGTATGCGTTGGGGTTTCTATTCAGCGTTGCCGGCGCTGTGCGGCGTGGCATAGGGGCCACACGGCGGCTATCCCCCGGATTGCAGTTGATACCTTTGTTTGTCCTGGCGGCGTTCCTCACCCTCCCTACGGGCGCGGTGGTGGGCGCGGACCACAACCACCTGCTGATGTCCGGGTTGGCAATATCAGCGGGAGTGGGCGCGCTGGTTGCATTTCTGCTCGACAAGCTGACGGCGTCAGAGTATCCACCCCAGGCCCAGGCCGGGCAGGTGAGCTATAGACTCTCCCGCCAGGCCTATGCGCTGGCCGGGGCAGGGGTGGCGGCTTTGATCGCATTTTATCTGCTGGCGACTTCGTCTCCATCTTCCTGGTATGGTCCCGACCTCAGCAGGCCATCCGCCGAGCAGCAGGAGCAATTGCGCAAGATTGTATTGAACGTGCAACAGAACCCCGGCACGCTCGTCTACGCCGACGACCCCGGCATCGTGGCGCTGGCAGGCAAGGAAACCCTATACGACGATCCCTTCACGATGACGGCCCTCGCCCAGCAGGGACGCTGGGATGAGTCGGCCTTTCGAGAACGACTGCGCAATGCCGACTTCGCGCTGCTCGTCCTCTCGTGCGACGTGAGTCTCCCCAACGGCTGCCGAGGCGACACTTTCAGTCCCGGCGTGCTCGACGCCATCCGCGACGGATACGACGTGCTTTTCCGGGATGTGCTATATACGTATGTTCCCAGAGCGCGATAGCTGCCAGGGGCTATTCTAAAGTAGTCTGGTCCCTCCAATCCTAAGAATGCATACAAAACTGGGCACCAGGCTATGCCACGTATGGACCCATGGGTCTTTATGTCTCGCCTTCTGTGCAGGAAGCGGGAGAAACTTGTTTCATATGACATTATAGCACATTTGTGCTGTTAGTGATGCCCCCAAATGGGTAGTTTTTTCGGGCATTTTTGAGGTTTGGGTACAGAATTCTTGCGTTTTAAGGTGTAAAATTTCCGTGCAAATTTACAATGAATGGGTTACAGTATAGATGAAGGTAAGGAATGTTAAAATCTGTGTTCATGCAAGGTGCAGCATGATCCTCCCCAAAGATCGCGACCCTCGCTTCATCACCATCCGCCGAGGTGGGACGCTCACCGATTCAGACCATCACCTTCTCGCCTCGTGGGCGGCGGAGTGTGCGGAGCACGTCCTGCACATGTTCGAGTCGGCGAAGCCTTCGGACTCGCGGCCGCGTCACGCAATTGAGCAGGCTCGGGCATGGGTGCGCGGCGAAATCACGATGTCCCAGGCCCGCGCGGCGGCCGGCCATGCGATGGCGGCGGCCAGGGTTCTGAGCGGAGCGGCGC
>JBAURA010000528.1:0-4633 GCA_049580985.1 Chloroflexia bacterium | reverse complement strand
AGTCCGTGCGGGTTGGCGACCATTGGCACTCCCCACTCGGACGCATGCCGCACCCCCCAAGCGCACAGGCCGTGGGCGTAGACCCCCCCGACGTGCCCACGATAAGCGAGGCCCGCCACGCGCGCCCCCATGCCCTCGACGAAGGCGCGGTAGTTGGTGAGGCGCGCCAGGATGCCATTGGGCGGCAACGGCAGTCTACCATAGCGGACCGGGTGCACGGTCAGGCGGCCAACGGCCCCAGGCGACGCGTGCAGGGGCTGGCCGGGCGGCAGCGCTCGCGTGAAGAGCGCGACATCCACCCCGCGAGCCAACAGGTGGCGCATGAGGGACGTAGAGGAGCGCTCCAGCCCGCCGTAGCCGTGCTGAGGGTAGATGGCGCGCACGCAGTAGGCCAACCTCATTCGGCCTCCGATTTTGGATTTTGGATTTTGGATTTTGGATTGGGATTCTTCGCCAAGCCGGTGAGCAAACTTGAGTAAAGTTGTTCGACCTGGCTGGCTACCTGGTCTGACGAGAAGGTTGTTTCGGCCCGGCGGCGTGCCCCGGAGCGTAGGCGGGCGTTGAGGGCATGATCGGAGGCGACTGTGCGAGCGCCATCGGTAAGGTCGGCTACATCGCCCGCCAACCAGCCGCTTTCGCCGTGCTCGATTATGTCGCCCGTGCCGCCGGTGTTCATTGCAACGATGGCCGCCGATGCTGCGCACGCTTCCAGCAGGACGCGGCTCAATGGCTCCTGCCACGCCGAGGGGAATAGCAGTAGCGTGGCGCTGTGCATCAAGCGCAAGATCGCGTCGTTGTCCAGCCAGTGGTGGAAGCGAAAATCGAGGCCCTTCGAGCGGGCGGCATCTTCCAGGTGCGAGCGGAGAGGGCCGTCGCCCGCCAGCACCAGAGGCATATCGAGGGCCGCGCCTTGCATGATTTCCGGTAAGTAGTGCGCGCCCTTGTTCGTGTCCAGCTTGCCGACGAAGAGGGCATAGCGGTCTTGTGGGGATATGTCGTGCAAGGGCCAGGACGCGGCGAGGGAGCGCGCCACGCTAGGCAGGTGCACCAGGTTCGGGATGCTCACCAGCTTTTCACCCGGCACGCGCCCGCTCATGGCAAGCTCGTCGCGGACGTAGCGGCTTACGGCTATGGTAGCGTCGCAAGCGGCAAGCAGGCGGCTTGCCCCGCGAGTGGCGAGCCAGCGGGCCAGGGACAGCGGCATACCAAGTGGCGAGCGCCTACCGGCGTAACAGCAGCGCAAGTAATCCGGCAGCCGGTGGCAGGCATGACACTCGAAAGTGGTGCCATCCCCTCTCATGAAGAGGCGGGTGCTGGCCGGGCAGAGAGGCCAGTAGTCGCGCACCGTGGCGACGGATACGACGCGTGCGCCTTTCGAGCGGGCGCGGCGGACGGCTATAGAGGCGGCGCTGGCAGAGGCTTTATGTTGGCCGTGCAGGACGTCGGCCTGGCCCGCGATTGCAAGTCGGGCGGCACGCTTCGCCATGAGGCCAGTCGCCTGCCGCTCACGCCACGCCGTGCCAAGCCCTGCTTTCTCTGCCCAGGTAGGTGGGCAAGGGAGATGCACCCACTCGACCGGCAGCCCTTCGTACTCGCCCAGCCGCAGCGTGGGGCGCATGGACGCCGAATCCCAATCGGGGCGCAGGATACGCACGCCATGCCCACGCTCGGTCAGCGATTTCCCCAGGTAGAACGTGCTCCAGCCGCTGCCACCACTGCGGGGAGGGAATACATCCGTCAGCAGGACTACTTTCAGCGCGCGATCTCCTTCAATATGGAGTCGAGCGCCAGGCAGTGCGCGTGCCAGCTATACCGCTCGACCACCCGCTCGCGGGCGGCAGCGCTCATGCGCTCCCTTGCTCCGGGGTCGCGTTCGAGGTGGCGGAGGGCCTGCGTGAGAGCCTCTATATCGCCCGATGGATAGAGCAGGCCTTCCCGCTCGTCACGAACTATGCCGTTCAGCGGGGGCACATCTATCGTGACTACCGGCAGGCGCATCGACATGTACTCGAACACCTTGAGCGGCGACCAGTAGAAGCCAAAGGCGCGCAGAGGCGCATAAGCCGAGAGATCGAACGGGGCCACTCCAATATCGGCGAGGGCCAACAGCAAAGGCACGCGAGAGTGCTCCTGCGGTCCGGCGAAAACGAAGTGCCCGGCCGGCAATCCCCACCCCCCTACCTGCTCGGCGAGGGGAGCAAGCTCAGGCCCGCCGCCGATTGCCACGAAGGATAGATCGCTACCCTGTGCTATCAACCGGCGGGCAGCCTCAGCGAAGTGCGAGACGCCATGCCATGCGCGAAAGCTCCCCAGGAACACCGCCACCGGGCCGTCGCCGCTAAGTCCAACTTTGCGCCTGAGCATGGCCAGCTCACCGCTACGCGTATGCCGGATCGAGGGGTCGAAGCGATCCACGTTCGCTCCCCACGGCAACTCGCGGATGCGCGCGCGCGGCACTTCCGGCGGCACGGTCGTGTGAAGCGGCGTGACGATGGCGGCGCTCCACAGGGCTTGCTTCACAGCCCACTTCCGCATCACACCAAACAGCACTCGATCCACCCTGGCCTTGCGGCTCCCCGGTGGATCGATCATAGGCGCGTTCACTTCAAGCAGCGACGGTATGCCCTGGCGGTGGGCCAGCAGGATGCCCGCACCCGCGAAGTTATAAAACCGCTCCATAACCACATCCGGGCGAAACTCCTTCATAGCGCGCCGCACCGCCCCCAACCCAAGCAGCGCCAACTGCTGCCGAAACCGCACGCCCCGCACCTGGACATCGCACCCCTCAATTTGGGACCAGGGATCAGGTTTCCGATCCCTGATCCCTAATCCCTGATCCCTGGAACTCCCCCTCGCCGGTCGCGCCACCACCAGCACCTCGTGCCCCAGGTCGCGCAGACCGCAGGCCACCTCGCTCACGTGTGTCGCGCCCCCGGAGGCGCTGCCTATCTCTATCGCCGACGCCACGTACAGCACCCTCAAGGCCGGTCCTCCCGCACCGCGAGCAGGAAATAAGGCCCCGCCCGCCAGCCTCCGAAGAGCACCAGGTCGAGCCACATCAACCCGGTGAGGAGGCGCATAGCGCGATACATCCAGCCGCCATCCGCCATCCGGCTGCGGATCGAGGAGCGCAGGGCATCTTCCCCTTTGCTATCGCCCGATGAGGGGCCGGAGCGCCGGGCACGCACCCGCCGTATGCCCGACTCGCCCAGCTTGACCAGCAGGTTCTCGATCAGGCTCTGGAAGAGGCCATTCCAGAAGATCACGCGCTCCACGCGCCAGCCGCACTCGCCCAGCAAGCTTTCCAGTTGCGGGTATGTCTCGATAGCCTTCACGTGGTCCGACTTGCGGAGGCGGTCGCGGCTGTCATCCAGCAGGCCGCGCGCGCCCAGCCAGCGCGAGAGGCGGCGGGTGCTCCTCACTATGAAATCGAGGCGCGAGCCTTCGCGGGTGTTGGAGAAGATGAATATGCGTCCCCTCGGCGCGAGCACGCGGTAGGCTTCCCCCAGGTAGAGGCGCAGGTCGTCGAGCGGCAGGTGCTCAAGCACGTCGATGGAAAGCGCGGCGGTAAACGCGCCATCCTCGAACGGCAGCGCGCGGGCGTCTGCGCGGCACAGGTCTACGTGCTGAATAGCCTCCTGGGCGAAAAGAGGCGCGGGGTCTATACCCACCGCCCAGTCCACATCACGCCTGTTCCAATATACGAACTTGCCGTTGCCACAGCCAAGCTCGATCAGCCGGTCGGACTTGCGTGGCGCTAGCAACCGGCGAATCGCGCGCTGGCGCACCCCCGCCCCCAGCACCGGCGGTCCTATCCGCTTGTAGTCGAGCGTAGCCTCAAACTCCCCCTCGTGCGAAACATAGAGCGAAGCGTGCGCCCCCTCGTCCGGCGGCATAAGGTCCACATACGCACCATCGACAGGCACGTACACGCGCCCACAACAGTTGCAGCGCACCCCATCCTCCACGCGCTCAAGATGGGCCGCGCCCACCATGCGACACGAAGGCGTCACACACACCAGCGAAGCCAGCAACCTATCAGAAATCATTCAAGCCCTTTGTAGTCGTCTTGACTCATACTTCAATTTCGTTTTGCGTTTGGCTCATATATGAAAATAGTGCAAAACCAATACGCTACCGACCAAATTCCTTTTTGTCATTCTGAACGAAGTGAAGAATCTGTATCCTAAAGATCATGCGCGAGGGACGGGATTCTTCACTTCGTTCAGAATGACAAGCTTGTAGTTGGTTCACGCTACCAGTCATATACCCTACCCTTGCATTCTTTTCATTCATGAGCCTTACGTTTTACGTTTTACGTTTTACGCCATCCCCCGTCCACCGTCCTTCGTCAGCACAACGGCAGCGACCGATAGAACCGTGGCCGGTTGAATAGGAAATCCCACACCAGGCCGGGGGCCTTCAAGGGGATCTCGATCTGCCCTTTGAGCACCGTTGCCCAGTCCAGGCCCTGGCGCTGTGGGGAGCACCAGAGCGCGTATTGCATCAGCAGCCCCGCGTTCCAGAAGACAAACAGGGCCGCCACCCCGGCTATCGCCCAACGTGGCACGCCCCTCGACATGGCCCACGCGATCAGCGCGCACGCGCCGAGCACGAATATGAGCGTGCAATT
>JBAURA010000527.1:0-1964 GCA_049580985.1 Chloroflexia bacterium | reverse complement strand
GTGGAGGCGGAAGCAAGGCCGGGAGCGCCGCCACCCGCGTCGTGGATACCGCTACCCCCTCCTGGCTCCCGTCGTGGCTGGGCTTTATGCGCGTGCCCATGATATTCGCTATCCTGCTCTTTGCGCTCGCCTACCTCATAAGCTCCCTCTTCACCGTCACCCCCGAAGCTACCTGGCTGGGGTCGTACCAGCGCCTACAGGGCACCTACTCGCAGTACAGCTACATGCTGCTCGGCATCCTGGTGCTCTTCAACCTGCGCACCCGCGCGCAGCTAAACCGGCTGGTCACCTTCATGCTCTTCACCTCCCTACCAGTGGCGCTGTACGGCATCGTGCAGGCGATGCACCTCGACCCGCTCCCCTGGGCCGGCGACACCGCCACCCGCGTAGCCTCCTCGATGGGTAACGCCATCTTCGTGGCGGCCTGGCTGATCATGGTAGTTCCCTTCACCATCTACCGCCTCATCACCGGCATAAGCGGTGCGATCACGGCCCGCAACGCCGCCACCGATTATGTCGAGCCGGAATACGACGGGCCGCGAGGCCGTGGCATGAGGCGCCCCCGCTACGCGGAGATGCCAAGCTACGGGTGGGCCGTCATAGCCAACAGCGCGGGCGTGATCCTGTCGAGCCTCATGTTCTTCTATATGATCCTCAAAATGATGGCCGGGCTGCCATACCCCGACGGGCGCACCTGGTGGTTCCTGCCGTTTGCCCTGGTGGTGTTCGCCCTGGCGGTCTGGTTCATAGAGTGGCTCAGCAACCGCCACGACGACCCCGCCCAGGCCAGCCTGATCATGCCTATCGTGGGAGCGCTCGTATTCTTCACCGCGTTCCTGGCCCTCCCGGTAAAGTGGGGCCTCCAGGAGCAAACGACCGCCCTCCAACTCGACTTCGAAGGTGGGGGTCTGCTCTGGGCGATCTTCTTCTTCCTGCTCTGGGCGTCGCTGGCCGCTGGCCTGTACGCTCTGTCGGCTCGCGAGCGCGACGAAGGGTATGCCGACCCGGACAGAGGCATCGTGCGCGCCTCCCTCAACGTGGCCTATGTCCTGTTGCTGCTGGTCCAACTGATCTGCATCTACCTGACCCAGAGCCGCGGCCCCTGGCTGGGGCTGGGTACCGGGCTGGTGACGTTCATGGTGGCCCTCTGGCTCATAGGCCGGAGCCGCGACGTATCCTGGATGCGGCGTATAGGTGGGGTAGCCTCCGCCCTCGTACTCATCTTCGCCCTATTCGTGGGTGCGCTGAATATACCCGGCTCACCCCTCACGGGCCTGAGCAACCTCCCCGTGGTAGGCCGTGGCATCGAGCGCCTCAGCACCCTCACCCGCACCGAGGACGGCACGGGCAAGGTCCGGCGGCTCATCTGGCAGGGCGCTACCCAATTGATCGTGTCCGACCCCGCCCGCTCGATCATCGGCTGGGGGCCTGAGGCCATGTACGTGGCTTATAACAGGTTCTACCCTGCCGAGCTATCGCAGGTTGAATTGAGGAACGCCACCCCCGACCGCTCTCACAACGTCGAGTTCGACCAACTGGTGACGCTCGGCGCGCTTGGACTCATAATGTATTACTTCGTAGTCGGCTCGTTCTTCTTCTACGGGCTACGCCTCGTCAAGCGAGCAAGAAGCACGCTCGACCAGCTTTTCGGGGTGACCCTGCTGGCCGCCATAGCTTCGCACTTCATTGAGATCCAGACCGGCATCCAGATCGCTTCCACCTGGACATATTTCTACCTGATAATCGGCATGATGGTGGCCTTCGGCTACTATATGACCAACTACCTGCGCCCCGACGAAGAAGTCGCCGCCGTCGCGGCAGCACATACCGCTAATGCCGGGGCGAGGTCCGAAAGCGCTGCCATGTCCGAGGAGATAGCAGCCGAGGCCCGCCCGGTTGCCATAGCGGCGGGCGCGCGGCAAGGCGGACGCCCCTCCTCTACCATGCAGGCCACGGGCAACGGC
>JBAURA010000526.1:0-6019 GCA_049580985.1 Chloroflexia bacterium | reverse complement strand
ATTTGTCATTCTGAGCGAAGCGAAGAATCCGTTCGAGCGAGATTCGGCTTCTCTCAGGCGTGGATTTTACACCCACAAACAGGATCTTAGCCCACCGGATTCTTCGCTTCGCTCAGAATGACAACCTATTCGTTAGTTCGTTTACTGCTACTTCTTCGTTTGTGAACCACTCAGAATGACAAATCCTTAGTTGGATTGGGGGCACAAGCGTGGCACTCTGATGAACCAATTCTCCCTGTCTTGTCCACAGCTTGATACTCATGGGGCGACCCTGCGACCGCTCTGTTGAGTGAGACGGAGGTAAGGGGAGGAGGGTGAAATGGTCGGGCCTACGATTGTTCGCCCCAGCCTATCTCTCGGAATAGGCGTTTTAGCTCGGCTTGCACTTCCGCCATTTCGTTGTGGGAGCGCGCTAGCCGGTGTGAGGCTAAGATGGCGCGGACGATGGAGTCGGACAGGCGTGTGAGGGTGACGGCGTAGAAGGCGACTTTGCCTGCATGATTGTCGTTTTTGTCGTCGGTTTTGGCGTCGGGTTCTGTGCCGGGTTCTGTGCCGGGTTCTGTGCCGGGTTCTGCGCCGGGTTCTGCGCCGGGCTGCGCATAGGCGTGTTCTTTCAGGCAGTCCCAGACGAGGCGGAACGCGCCGCGCAGGATGCCAACCTCCTCGCTCAACGGGCCGTTCTCGGGGCGCCGGTCTATGTGGAGCACTTCTTTCTGTTCCTGGGTCATGGGGACTAACTTTAGCGTTTGCATGGGGGATCTCCTGTCATTGGGGTTTATTTGCAGCCTGGGAGTAAGCCGCCTGGAAGGTGGCATTTACACCCCTCATATGCTATATGGCATTTCTCATGCAAAACTGGACAGCGAATTTAGGCGTGATTGCGGAATTGGGATGGATTATGCTATAAGATGTGAATGGGTATTGGCAGGAATAGCTACGTGTGCGGTGGCACGATATTTGCATAATGGCTGTCAAGACCCTGGGGGATAAGAGAAGGTATAAGGAGGACACTCAATATGGGTAGCTTAGTCAATATTCTCTGGACAGTAGCGGTGGTGCTGGTGGTGATCTGGGTGCTGGGGCTGGTATTCAACCTGGCGGCAGGCGCGCTCGGCTGGCTGCTACACTTGCTGTTGGTAGTAGCGGTCATAATCATCATCTACAACCTGGTCACCGGCAGACGGGCGGTTTAGGCTGGGGGACGGTAGACGGTGGACGGTGGACGGTGGGCGACGGGATCGTAAAACGTAACTGACGCATGACGCTTTACCGTCTACCGTCTACCGTCTACCGTCTACCGTCTACCGTCTACCGTCTACCGTCTACCGTCTACCGTCAGTGGTATGAAGGGTGAGCGTCTGGCCTGGGGGCTGCTGGCCGGGTTGGCGGTGGTCTACTTGGCGGGTTTCTTGCTGGGTTGGGCTGGGCGTGCGCCCTGGCATCTCCTGCTTGTGCTGGTGGTGATAGTGGGCCTGTACGCCCTTTTCAGCAGGCGCGCGCAGGGACGGTAGTATGCGCAGGATAATATGCGGATAAAAAGAAGAGGACCGCGCCACGTGGCGCGGTCCCCTGGATTATTGGGTTGTATCGAGCGGGATAGTTAGCGGGCGCCTCCGAGGGCGGCAACCAGCAGGCCGGCGCAGAGGAATATACTCAAGCAGCCGAGCACTAATCCGACGATAGTGGGTAGCCAGGCCGCGAGCTGCGCCCGCCCCGGCTGCATCCTCTGGGAAGCCTGTAGCGAGAGGCCGGCCAGGAAGATCTGGTAGAGGCTGAGCAAGCCGCCGATGATGCCGACTACGGGGATGATGGAGAGGACGGCTGCGATGACGCGGGTTGGCGTGTAGCTCAGCGATAGGAGGTAGCTGTGGGTCATGAAGTCGCTGCCGGTGCCGCCGAAGAGCCTGCCCATCATGAAGAGGAGGCCGGCGCCCAAGAAGAAGAAGAGGGGCGTGGTGATGAGGCTCCCGACCGCACCCCAGGTGCCGGCGCCGCTCACGTTGTTGAACATCGAGAGGTCTACGTTGGAGCCTTGCTGGTTTAGCTGGCGCTGGAGGTCGCCCAGGCCCATGTTTACCTGGCCCGCGAAGAGGAGTCCTGAGAGGAGGCGGAAGATGAAGTTGGCGACTGTCGCTAGGCCCACGCCTATCAGGACACTCGTCCAGTTGGCGTGGGGGATCTCGGCCTCATGCACCGCCACGTTGGGCTTGGTCAGTACGTTGATGTACTTCTGTAAGAGGTTTTGATAGTCGACCTTGCGAATGTCTTCCATGTTGAAGGAGCCGCCGCCCGCCGGCCTGGGTGGGGGTGGAGGCGGCGCGCCATAGCCATAGCCGGCGGGACCGCCCGGAGGTGGGGGAGGAGGGGCGTAGCCGCCAGGAGGGGGAGTGTAGCCCCCGGCGGCCCCGCCGGGTGGGGGAGGTGGAGGTGGGGTGTAGCCGCCTGGCTGGGGAGGTGGGGGAGGTGGGGTATAGCCGCCTGGGGGAGGGGCATACCCGCCTGGCTGGGGAGGTGGTGGGGGTGGGGTATAGCCGCCGGTGGGCATGGTAGGTTGGCCGCCCGCCTCATCATAGCTTCCCTTCTCGCTCATGTTTTTGGTTTCGTTACCACCGGCTGGCTCTGTGTTGCTACCGGACTCCGGATTGTAAGACATTGTTTGATCTCCTTTCTATTAGGTTCCACCTGGGACCCGTACGCTAGCCTGGAACGGGCAGGACTCATACTAATGGAGGGAACAGATAGGAACAGATACACATGCCCAGCCTCACGGCGTGCCATGCTTGCGCGTACTCTAGCACAAGCTATTGGGCTTGTCAATAGATCCAGGCCAAAACGGAGTGAATCATGACTCGACTGATCGTTCTGTTGCGTGGGCGCGCGCTCTTTATGGGTGCCCTCACGCTCGCGCTGCTCTTTACGGTGCTGACCGCGCTGGTGTTGAGGGAGGACCTACAACCTACTGGGTGGGACATAGGGATTACCCACGAGATACAGGAGTTCCCCCAGGTGCCCGTGGGTGAGGTGCTGGTGTGGGTGAGCGGGCCGGGGTTCTTTCCGTGGAACTATATTATGCCGGGGATGGTAGTGCTGTTTATGCTTGCTATGCGCTGGTTCGTGCAGGGTGTGTTTACCACGCTGGCGTCGGCGGGGGGCTTGTTGGCCGAACTGGTGAAGCACCTGGTGGACCGCCCTCGCCCGACGCCGGAGTTCGCCACGATATATAGGGAGCTATATACCGCTTCTTTCCCCAGCGGGCACGTGACAGGTTATACGGTGCTATACGGGTTTGTTTTCTACCTGGCGTATACGCACCTGCCGCGAAAATCGCCTGTCCGGTGGGTGGTAATGGGGATTTGCGCCCTGCTTGTTTTGTTGGTGGGGCTGTCGCGGGTCTATATGGGCCAGCACTGGGCCTCCGACGTGCTGGCCGGCTACGCGCTTGGCTTTTCGTATCTGCTGTTGGTGATAGCCGCGCACCAGGCGTACCTCGCCAGGGGGAAGTCGGTGGATGGGGGAGCGGAGACGGTAGACGGTGGACAGTAGACGGTGGACGGTGGACGGTGGACGGTGGATTAGGTAGCAGGTTCGTAGTCAGAGTGTGTTTTCAAAGCAGAGGAAGCAGAGAATAAGGGATTAGGGATTAGGGGTTAGGGGTTAGGGATTAGGGGATTAGGGGATTAAATAAGAAAACTCTGCTTTTCTCTGCTATCTCTGCTTCCTCTGCTTCGAAACGGCAGTTTGGGCGATGTGATTGGTGAAGGGGTTGCGCGCGGGGCTAGTTCTTTCGTCTCTGTGGGAGCGGAATAGTGCTTGTGTTTGGGTGGTGGCGCCGGTCATGTTGCTGTTGACACTGGAGCGAGGCATCACGTATAATGGCCTGTATATCCTGTAAACTGGCGTATTGTGCCGTCCGAATGTGCGGCTCATATAAAGAGGAGAAACAGAGCAGAAATGGTCAAGCGAACATACCAACCAAAGCGCATCCCACGTAAGCGGGAGCACGGATTCCTGTCGCGGATGCGCACGAAGGGCGGCAGGCGGGTGATATCGAGACGCCGCGCTAAGGGCCGCTGGTCATTGAGCGTCAGCGACGAGCGCAAGGGAGTACGGTAGGACGGACGGTAGACGGTAGACGGTGGACGGTGGGTCGTAAGACGTAAAACGTAACTGCTACCGTCTACCGTCTACCGTCTACCGTCTACTGGTTCCCATGGAACGTCTGCGGAAGAGCGCACAGTTCGAGCGGGTACGGAAGGAAGGGCGCACGTGGGGGTCGGAGCTACTGGTGCTGAACGCGGCTCCCAACGCCGATGGTGTTGTGCGTTGCGGGTTCATTACCGGCAAGAAGGTCGGTAAGGCGGTTGGGCGCAACCGGGCCAGGCGGCTGATCCGAGAGGCGGTGCGCCTCAGGCTGCCGCACTTAGCGCCGGGCTGGGACCTCGTGTGGATAGGCAGGGCGCGGATAGCCGGGGCCACCTTCTGGGAGGTGCTCGACGCGGTGGACAACCTCCTCAAGCGCAGCCGAGTGCTGACTGTGCGCGAGCTTCCTTATCTCCATCCACAGACACAGGATGGGAAGCGCGAAACGCGAGGGGCGAAACGCGAGGGCGATACGGGGACTAATGTCGAGCGCAACGGATAGCACGGAATCACGTATAATATAGAGTAGTCTCATGTAGAGTAGTCGTTATTTAGAAGCAACTGTTGGTGGTCGGGAAAAGGCTATTATGCTAAGAAAACCTGTGCTCTGGATGATACGTGGGTACCAGCGTACCCTCGCCAGGATGCTCCCTCCCGATACCTGCCGCTTCTATCCCACCTGCTCGCACTACGGCTACGAGGCGATACAAAAATATGGCGTGATCAAGGGCGGCGGGATGGCCGTGTGGCGTGTCATGCGTTGCAACCCCTGGAGCAAAGGCGGGCACGACCCGGTGCCCTGACGGGAGTTATGAGTTATGAGTTATGAGTTATGAGTTTTGAGTGGAGGTTGGACATAGAGTTCTGCCCCTGGTAATTGAAAACTCATAACTCATAACTCATAACTCTCCAACGGAGTAAAGGCTTGGAGTTTATCTGGAATTCGCTGTGGCACCTGCTGCTCAATATCCTGGTAGCCATCAACTCGGTCGTAAACATACCCGGGATTTCGATCATCATCTTTACCATTTTCATCAGGGCGCTGACCATTCCCTTGACGATGAAGTCGCTCAAGTCGAACCGGAACATGCAGGCCATCCAGCCCTTGATGAAGGAGATCCAGAAGAAGTACAAGGACGACCGTCCCAAGCAGCAGGAAGAGACGATGAAGCTGTACCGCGAGTACGGCATCAACCCGGCGGCGGGGTGTTTCCCTTTGCTGGTGCAGATCCCCATCTTCTTCGGGCTGTTCGCGGCTCTCCAATTCACTCTTCAGTCCAGCTCTGACCCCGCGCACCTGGCACAACTGCAAGCTGTACTCTGGAACCCGGCGTGGGCCACGGCGGGTTTTGCCGATTTCGGCACGGCGAGCTTCTTGTGGGTGCCCAGCCTGGCGGCTGCCGACCCGTTCTTCATCTGGCCTTTGCTGTCGGGTATATTCCAGTTCCTCCAGAGCCGGATGTCGATGCCCAAGCGCGATCCGAACACCCCGATGGACCCCCAGCAGCGGATGATGAACGGTATGATGCAGTTCATGCCGATTTACATCACGCTCATCTCGCTAGGGTTCCCGGCGGGCAACGTGATCTACTGGGCGTTTTCCAGCCTGTTCGGCGCGGTGCAGCAGTATTTCATTACCGGGTGGGGTTCGCTCCCCGACTTTCCCGGCTTCGGCTGGCTCCCGCATAAGCCCGCGCCCGCGCCCCTGCCTCTGCCGTCTCCCCCGCCCGGTGGCGTAGCGCGCCGCAGTGGCATGTTCGGCAAGATGATGGACCGCGCCCTTGAAGCGCAGGAAGCTCGCAAGGCCGCGGAAGGGAATGGGAAGCTGGAGCAGGGTGAAACGGCAGGCGAGCCTACGCGCCCGGTCACGGCCAACGCC
>JBAURA010000525.1:0-4495 GCA_049580985.1 Chloroflexia bacterium | reverse complement strand
GCATGGGGTGGGGTGTGAGTACGCTGTGGAAGCGTTTAGAAGGCAAGGTTGCCGCAGCGTGGGGTTGGGTGGGGCTTACCGTAGGCGGCGTGGCGCTCGTGGTAGCGGTGGGGTGGGCCGTGGGGCTGCGCTACCCGAACATAGACCAGAGCGGGCAGACGAGCAAGCGTGACACGGCACTCGCCTTGTTGAACAGCGCGCCGCACGGGGCCAGCCTCTATCTCGACTGGGAGGACCTGTCGGTGATAAGATTCTACAGGCTGGTGTACGATCTGAGGACAGACCTTACGCTCCATTCGGGCGATCCAGCGGACTGGGGCGAGGGTGTGTATTGCGACCTTGAGCAGGGATCAGCTGTATATGTAGCACCGTTCGAGGGCGCACAGCCACCATTGGTGGCCCGCGACTTCACCCTGGAGCCCGCGCCAATGGGCTGGCGCGTGACGGGCGTAGCGAACAGCACACTGTACGAAGTGCCGGTATGCGGGACTTGCGCTACTTGCAGATAGCGAAGCGCGAAACGCGAAACGCGAGAAGGGTAATCTATGACGGTAGATGTAACACAGAGATCACAGAGAGCGCGGAGAGCACAGAGGTTATTATGGGTTTGGGCTGACTAGGATCTGTGGAGTAGGAGGGTTACTAGGGTTTGGTGATGATGTCTCACGTTTCGCGCTTCGCGTTTCGTGCTTCGCGTTTCGCGCCCGGTGACCGGCTGGCGGTAGGGGCGATTGTGCTGGCGTACGTGGTGGGCATGGTGCTGATGCCACCCGTGCGGGACTTCGCGCTGCTGGATGACTGGGTTTATACTCGACTGGCTGAGGGGGTTGCGAGCGGGCAAGGGCTGGCGCCTTCGCAATATGCGCAGGCTACGCTCGTGTCGCATGTCTACTGGGGCGCGGCATTGATGCTGCTGGTGGGTGACACGTTCACCGGGCTTACACTGGCCACTATGGCCTTGAGCCTGGTTGGCGCGCTGGCTTTTTACGGAATCCTGCGCGTGCTGGGTTTCTCCGCAGGACTGAGCGGCCTGGGGGTGGCAATCCTAACCCTCAACCCCTTCTATCTTTACCTGAGCTATACGTTTATGACGGAAGTCACGTTCACGGCGCTTATGCTGGTGGCGTGCTTGTGCTATCTGCTGGGGGGCAGGGGGTTACAGACGGTGGACGGTGAGCACGCGAAACACGAAACGCGAAACGCGGGTGAGATATCATCCACTGACTACCGTCTACCGTCTACCGTCTACCGTCTACCATCTATCGCATGGCTGGCGGTGGGGGGATTGTTCGCGGCGCTGGCGTTTCTGACGCGGCAGTTCGGGTTGGCTCTGCCGATGGCGGCTTTGGTGTGGCTCGTGTTGGCGCGCAGGCTGACGGTAGGTAGAGCGTTGGCGGTAGCGTTGTTGCCTTTGCTGGCGGCGGTTGGCTATTATGCATGGAGTAGCGGGTTTGGGCCGACGTTCAGCGGGAGCGTGGGCCGCGAGGAATTGCTTGAGCTGTTGAACCCCGCCGAGTGGGCGCAGAGGGGCAGCCGGTTCCTCTATTTCGCGCTCTTCTTGCCTGGGTTAACCGTGCCGCTCTGGAGCAGGCCGCGCCGGTGGCGCATCGGCCTGGCGGTGGCGATTGTCATGGGTGTGATAGCCTTCGTGCTGTGGCAGGTCAAGCTCAGGCTGGCAAGGGAGGGCCAAAGCTCGCTTGACGAGCTTTCGTTCACATGGTTGCGCCCCTTATTCGGGGACGGCCTAGTTATCACGCTGGTCTACTCTTTGGGCGCGGCGCTGTCGGCGTGGCTGCTGTTCAGCATGGTCGAGCGCGCCTGGCCTGCGATTACCGGGATGGTCAAGCACAGGGTGGAAGCGTTGCCCGCGCTGCTCTTCTTTCTGGTGGGAGTGATCCTGTTCGCGGGCACCTACCTGGTGAGCGCGGGGTTTCTTGACCGCTATTGGGTCCCGATACTCCCGTTCGTGATAGCGGGGGCGCTGTATGGAGTGAAGGAGCGCGCTTTTCGCTCGATGCTCCCGGCGTTGATCTGGCTGGCAGTGGTGGGCGCGTATGGAGCGATGCTACACCTGGATGACTACGCGCAGATGGACGCGAGATGGCAGTCGGGCCGCGCTCTGCTGGCGAGAGGCGTGAGTGTGGACAAGATAGAGAACGGCTATGCCTGGGACGGCTACTTTCTCGGCGATGTAAGTATGGCACGCTACCCCGATCCCGATCTGAAGGTTATTGGGCGCATCTTCCCGCCCTACGAAATGATCGATCCTGAGTACGTGATAGATAGTAAGCCGAGGCAGGGTTACCGGCAGATCGGAAGCGTGCAGTACTTCAGCATTTTGGACGGCCTGCGTAATCGGGAGCTAGTGGTTTTGATGAGGGAATAGGATGGCGACTCCCCGGGAAAACAGAGCGCCTAAATCAGAAGGCGGATCAGGTTTGCAAAGAGGCGACCTGATGGCGGTGGCGGCGATCCTGGCCGGGTATGCGCTGGCGCTGGCGCTGATGCCTATCCAACACAACTTCTCGTATGTGGACGATTGGGTCTTTTTCCGGGCTGCCGAGCGGATAGTTGACGGCCAAGGATTCGTGCCGCCCGACTTCGGCCAGATGTCGCTGGTGAGCCATGCGTACTGGGGGGCGCTGTTCGGGTCGCTGTTGGGTATGAATCTTACGGTGGCAACCGCCGCTACTATGGTGATGGGACTGGTGGCGTGTCTCTCCTTTTACGCTATTCTGCGGCTGTTGGGCTTTACGCCTGGCTTGAGCGGCCTGGGCGTAGCGCTCATGGCCTTCAACCCATTCTTCGTTACATTGAGCTACAGTTTTATGACCGAGGTCACGTTCGTGGCTTTCATGCTGCTCTCGTGTCTGTGCTATCTGCTGGGGATCAGGGAGCGGACGACGGTGGACGGTGGACGGTGGACGGTGGACGGGGAGAATACGAAACGCGAAACGCGAAACGCGAGTATGGGGATCCACCGTCTATCGTCTACCGTCTATCGTCTATCGTCTATCGCATGGCTGGCGGCTGGGGGATTGTTCGCGGCGCTGGCGTTTCTGACGCGGCAGTTTGGGTTGGCTCTGCCTGTGGCGGTGCTGGTGTGGCTCGTGGTGGCGCGTAAAGCGTCGTGGGGGAGGGCGGCTGCTGTTATGGGGTTGCCGGTGGCGGCGGTGGTGGGCTACTACGCGCTGGTAGGTGGAGGGGGCAGTACGTTCAGCGACAGCCAATCGAGGAACGAGATAATGGGGCTGTTTACCAGCCTCGATGCGTGGACACACAGGCTGAAGAGCCTGAGCTTCGCGCTGCCTATGATCGGGTTGGCCGTGCCGCTCTTCCTAAAGGTACGGTGGTGGGTGCCTGCCGGGTTGCTGGCGGTAGTGGCGGGAGCGGTGGTGGCTATCCAGGGCAACCGGAGGGATGAGTCGGTAGCTTTGAGCGCGCACGTCGCTGAGCCATTCGATATCGGGCAACCGTTCCGGCTGGAGTTCACGCCTTTCTGGTGGGTAGCAGCCGCGATAACTGTGTGGGCTGTATTTCGCCTGGCGGAGCAGGCATGGCCGGGATTGCGAGCATTGATCGGGGGTAGACGCAGGATCGAGCCGGTGGAGTTCTTCTACCTGGCAGGGATCTTCTTGCTCGCCGGGACGTTCCTGGCGCGGATGGAGATTTATGTACGCTACTTGCTGCCGGTCATCCCGTTTGTGATTATCGCGGGGTTGAAACAGTTGGAAGGGCGCTCGGTAAGGCAGCTAGCGCCTACGCTGGCGGTGTTGGTTATCACGGGGGCGGTGGCGATAGCTCTGCACCTGGATGATTACAGCTTCTTGAAAACGCGCTGGCAGGCGGGGCACGACCTGGTAGCGCAAGGGGTGCCGTACACACAAATCAACAACGGTTTCACCTGGGATAGCTACTACCTGTACGATCAGGCTTTGAGGGAGGTCGGCAGCAGGGACCTGGAGACGCTCGGCGCGGAGACGCTGCCTGAGAAGATAATAGACCCGGTGTACGTGATCGGGGTCAACCAGCCCGAAGGCTACACGACGGTGCGTACGTATAACTACTTTAGCCTGCTCGATGGCATGACTAACCGCGAGATATATGTGATGAGGCGTAATTAACCGTAGACGGTAGATGTAATTACGAATTACGAATTACGAATTACGAATTACCGTCTACCTTCTGCCGTCAGATGGTGTGCATCGAGGCGTTTTAGGTGGACCAGGAGCACGGCGATATCGGCGGGGGTGACGCCGGCGATGCGCGAGGCCTGGCCGATGGTGGCGGGGCGGAAGCGGGCCAATTTCTCGCGGGCTTCTATTTTGAGGGCGGCGATATCCGTGTATGGGAAGTCGGGAGGAATGGCGCGCGCTTCCAGCCTGTGGGTGCGGGCGATCTCGGCTTCTTGCTTGGCGATATAGCCCGCATATTTGGCTGCAATCTCCACTTCCTGGGCAGCCTCGTCAGCGAGGGGGTCGGATATATCGAGACC
>JBAURA010000524.1:0-3714 GCA_049580985.1 Chloroflexia bacterium | reverse complement strand
CGTCCAGGGGGCCTGCCGGCGCCGCCGAGCCACCAGATCGTGCCGGAAACAAGGGTGACGGCGAGGAGGAGCCACGCGCAAGCCTGCCAGGCACGCGGGTAGACGAGGGCCTGGCGCACCACGAGCGCGACGGCTAAGAGGGCAAGGAGGGCGGTGACGAGGACCAGCAGGGCGGCGGGGGTGCCGGATAAGAAACCCAAAGATAGCAAAACGGCGAACAGGAGAGCCGCCCCGATGGTGCCCGTGCCCAGGCGCAGGAGGCGGGGCCTGGCGAGTGACGTGCCGTCGGTGGGGTGGTCGATGAGAATCAGGATGAGGAGGCCGAGGGCGGCGAGGACGAAAATGGTGGGGGTTAGGGGATTGGCGTAGGGCCTGCCGGTGGTGGTCTGGAACCAGAAGTAGCTGCCGTCGAGTAGCTCGCGGAAGTTGTCGGCGCGGGTCCAGATATTGCGCAGGAGGGCGCTGTTGTCCACGCCGCTCATCGTGCCGGGGGCGGTCAGGGTGCTGCGGATGAGGTTGAACGTGCCGCCTGAGAGGAGGTTGTAGAGGATGAAAGGGGAGGCCCCGGCGCAGAAGGCCAGCGCGGAGAGGATAGCCGTGCGCAGCCAGCGCCCGCGCGCGCGCAGCCAGTCGCGGCGGGTCTCCCAAACGCGACTGCCGTAGAGGACGAACGCGGCGAGAGGCACGGCTACGATGAACCAGAGGAAGAGGAGCTTGGTGGTGAGGCCGAGGCCGAGGAGGAACATCCCCAGGTATAGGGGGCCGTTGCGGCGTTTCACGGGCTTCCGGCGCGCCCAGGCGGTGAAGGCGAGGAGGGAACCGGCGGCGATGGGCATCACCTGGGAGACGACGTAGACGCCGAGCCTGCTCCAGAAGATCCAGGCGGGGGAGGTGGCGATGAGGAGCACCGACAGGCGGGCCACGTCGTGGCCAAACCATCGGCGCGCCAGGAAGAAGGTGAGGACCACTCCAAGCACGCCCACCGTGACGGTCATGAGTCTCAGCGCGAAGACGTTGATGCCGAAGAGCGCGAAGAAGGGGAGCGCGAGGTAGGTGCTGGTCACGCCCTGGTAGTCGCTACTTGACATAAGTGGTAGGTCGAGGCCGAGGAGGTGGAGGCCGACGTTACGCTGTAGCTCGACGGGGTGGCCGAGTAGGATTTGCATGGCCGGGATCACATCGAAGGCTTCGTCCGGGTAGAGGCCGGGCAGGTCGAGCCTGTAGAGGGCGAGGGCCAGGAAGATCACGCAGGCCAGCCCCACTACGCCGATGTCCAGCGCGGCATCACGCCAGCCGGTAGCCCCGTCGCGGGCGCGGAGGCGGGTGTCGGTTTTGGAGGGTGTGAGTGTGAGGGTGGTCATGGGTGGGCGGGAAACGCGAAATGATCCACGTCTAGAAAGAGTGCGATGCCAGAATGAAGCCGACCCATAAGACCTTGTCATTCTGAGCGAAGCGAAGAATCTCGTCCCTCGTACATGATCTTGGGGGTCCAGATTCTTCGCTTCGCTCAGAATGACAAAGCAGACTGGGTCGGCTTTCTTGACACATTTTCGTTGGTAAAGTACTCAGAATGACAAATCCATAGTTGGTTCGTATTGGTGAGCATTTCGTTTACTCTTGCACTCTCTAATTATGAGCCTTACGTTTTACGTTTTACATTTTCTTGTTCATCGTACTCTCGCCAGTCCCTCCTCTGCCTGGGCGCGGATGGCGTCGGTGGGGGCGGTGTCGCGGGCCTGGGTGAAGGCCTCGGCAGCGGATGTGCGGTCGCCCGATTCTTCGAGGGTGAGGGCGAGGTAGAGCCAGGCTTCGGCGTAGTGGGGGTTGAGGGTGGTGGCCTGGGTGAAGGCGCGCACGGCTTCCTGGGGGTGGCCGCCGTCGCGCTGGGCGAGGCCGAGACCGAACCAGGCTTCGAACATAGCGGGCGAGCGCTCTACCGCACGGGCAAAGGAGGCGCTTGCGTTAGGCAAATCGCGCCGGAGCAGGTAAGCCTTGCCCAGGTAATATAGCGCAAGGGGCCAGTTGGGGCGCAACGCGACGGCTGAGCGGTACTCGCGCAACGCGCCGTCGGCATCGGCTGCCTCGGCGTAGAGGTTGCCCAGGTAGAGGTGCGGCTCGGCGGCGGTGGGGTCGCGTTGGATGGCCTGGTTGAAGTAGTGCAGGGCGCGCGCCTGGTCGCCTGCCGACAGGTAGGCGCGACCCTCGCCGGTGAGGGCCAGGGCTGCGTCGTGTTTGTAGGAAGCGGTCTCGACGGCGATCCCAAACGCCTGGAGGGCCTCGTTGGCGCGTCCCCAGGTGAGGTGGATGTCGCCGAGGGCTAGCTGGCCGGCGGGGTCCTGGGGGTTGGCCTTGAACGCTTGCGTAGCGTAGTCGAGAGCGGATTGCTCGTCGCCTTTAGCGGCGTAGGCGCGGGCGGTGAGGGCCAGGGCGAAGGGATCGCCGGGGCCGAGGTTGAGCGCGTCACCCAGCGAGCCGAGCGCGGCCTGAACGTCGCCGAGGGCAAGCTGAGAGGACGCCCGCCAGCGGTAGGGCTGGGGGTCGGTGGGCCGAAGGGTGATCGCCTGGTTGCTCACGTCGATAGAGGCGCTGTAGAGGTCTTCGCGGTAGAGGGTACGCGCCCAGTTTAAGAACGATTGGAAGTCCCGCGGGTTGCGCTCGGTGGACGCCTTGTAGGAGGCGGAGGCCTTGGACCATTCGCCCCTGGCTTCGTAGGCGGTGCCGAGGAAGAAATAGGCGTCGGCCCGGTCAGGCCCTGCGGCGACGGCTCGCTCGCCTTCGGCCACCGCGCGATCTGGCTCGCCTTTCGCCAGCAGTAGCTCCAGGAGGGCGATGTGGCCGTCCACGTTGCTGGGGGAGACGCTGGTGAGGCGCTCGAATAAAGCTTGCGCTTCGTCACCCTTGCCCGCCAGCACCAGCAGGCGGCCGGCTCCCAGGAGGGCGGTTTCGTGGTTGGGCTGCACACCGAGCACGGCCTGGTATTCGGCAAGGGCGTCGGGGCCGCGTCCATTGCTCGAGTAGATGTTGCCGAGGAGGAGATGGGCCTCCCATAGCTCCTGGTCGGCGGTGGCGGCTGCCAGCTCGCTTATCGCTTCGTCCTGGCGGCCCAGCGTGATGAGGAACTTGCCCCGCCAGAGGTGGTCGCCGGGCGCGGCGGCCGCGACGGTGAGCGCGCGTTCCAGGGTAGATTGCGCGGCCTGCGTGTTACCCGCCGATGTATGGAGGCGGTAGAGGTAGTCGTAGGCTGGGTAATAGCGCGGCGAGGTAGCTATGAAAGCCTCTAGAGTGGCGATGGCATCGGCGACCTTGCCGGCGCGCGCCTGGAGGTTGGCGAGGGCCATATAAGGCTCAGGCGAGGCTGGGTCGAGGTCGAGAGCCAGGCGCAATTGCTCCTCGGCGCGGTCGAACTGCCCCAGGAAGGTGTAGAAGCTGCCCGTTTGCAGAGGCACGTCGGGCCTGCGCGGGTCGAGGCGGGCGGCCTCCTGCATTTTGGCGATGGCACGCTCGGCGGTGGACGGCTCGCCCCGGATGCCGCGCCACAGGCCGGCGAAGAAGCTCTCAGAAGGCTCGTGCCGGGCCACGTCCGCGTAGGCCATGCCCTCGTACAGGGCGATGCCCGCGAGGCGCTTGTTGAGAGCTACGATGTTGTCGGAGGCGGCATGGGCGCGGCGGGTATCGCCCAGCGCCTCGGCCTGGGCCTCGTCCTTGCGCTGGGCG
>JBAURA010000523.1:0-2869 GCA_049580985.1 Chloroflexia bacterium | reverse complement strand
TGTATACGTAGCGGTAGATGCGGTCGAAGTACCGTTCATAAAGCCAGCCGATAGCCTCGGGATTGCTCCCCCGCGCGCTTTCTACGGCTTCGCGTTCATCCTCAAAGGGTGACTGGCTCACCAAGTCCCACTCCTGTCCTGTCTCGCCGGCCTCCTTGTCCAGGCTGGGCGGATGGAAAGGTCACGACCCTAGGTTACTACGCAACGTGCGGCGGGGTCTATGTGGAACTTCGACTCACCACGGCCCAGGCTGCTGAGAAGCGGGGACCCATGTGGGAGCAGGCTCGCACGCCCGACGAGCCGCACAGGTGCGCGACCTATGCATAGATTATAACGATTCCGAGGGGCCAGAGATAGGGGTAGGAGGTAAGCTAATCTGCCAGCGCACTTGACTGGTCAGGCCATCTAGCAGAGAGACCTGGGGCACGAAGCCGAGGCGCTCGCGGGCCAGGCTGGTATCGGCCAGGGTGCGGCTCTGCTCGCCTGGGCGGGGCGGGGCATAGCGCACATCCGCATGGTTGCCGGTGATCTTCTCCAGGAGCGAGATCACCTGGTTGGCGCTGATCTCTTCGGAGCCGCCGAGGTTGTAGATCGCGCCGCGCTCGAAGTTGAGATGCGAGAGGAGGGTGGCGCGCGCGACGTCGGTCACGTAGGTGTTGCCGCGCAACTGGTTGCCGTCGCCGAAGACGGTGATCGGGCGTGCGTGGAGGATGCTGTCGATGAAGATGTAGTAGCCCATGTCGGGGCGCTGGCGCGGGCCATAGACCGAGAAGTAGCGAAGTATCGTGGAGGGGAGATCGAACTGGCGGTCGTAGGTCTGGACGAGGTGCTCGGCGGCCAGCTTGGTGATGCCGTAGGGGGATACGGGCCGGGGCATGGTCGTTTCGGGGCCGGTGACGTCGCTGCCGTAGATACTGGATGTGCTGGCGTAGATGAACTGGCGTATGCTACCTGCCTGGCGCACCGCTTCGAGGAGGCGCTGGGTGGCCTGTATATTGCATGTCATATAGACATCGAAGCGTACCCAGGAGAGGAGGAGGCCACCCATCGCCGCCAGGTGGAATACTGTATCTACCCCTTCGAGGGCGGGTGAGAGGTCGCCGGTGCGGAGGTCTAGCTCGTGGAATGTGAAGTTGGGGTGATCGCGGAAGGGCGCGAGGTTGCTCTCTTTGACGGCGCGCGGATAGTAGGGGATGAAGGCATCGAGGCCAACTACCTCGTGCCCCTCGGTGAGAAGGGTTTCGCAGAGATGCGAGCCTATGAAGCCCGCAGCGCCTGTCACGAGGGCGCGCATATCTAACTTGCCTCCTCGTTTTGGTGAGGGCGGAACACCAGCGTGAAAAGCGCGAGGGCCGCGCCCCAGTGGATGCCCATGTTGAGGGCGTGCAGGTTCTCGAAGAAGTTGTGGGTGGCGAAGGTGGCGAGGAGGCCGAGCGCGCCGATCACGACCATCTCGCCGTAGATGTCATTGCGCGCGCGGATGCGTCTGAGGGCGCGGTAGCCTACGGCGAAGGCAGTGATCAGCATGAGCATGTAGCCCGTGAAGCCGGCCAGGCCGACCTCGGCCAGCAGGTTGAGGTAGTAGTTGTGGGCGTGGCCGCGCGAGTAGGGCCAGCCCTGGACGCCGAACGTGTTGAATAGGACGTTGAAGTTGCCGATGCCGACGCCCGTGATGGGGCTGGAGAGGAACATATTGCCCGCCACCTGCCAGTGCACCATGCGCTCGACGAGGGCGTAGTCTTCGGGCGTGGGCACGATGCCCCTGGGGTCGAACACCTGGATCTGGTTGACCAGCAGGCCGAAGCGGTCAGAGATGACCGAAGGGAGGGCATTGGCCGCGCCCAGCACGACGAGAAGGGCCGTCCCGGCGGCGAGGGCCATGATAGCGCCCCTGGCACGGCTGCCGAGGGCGAGTACCATCACGAGGACGCCCACGGCCAGCCCGACCCAGGCCCCGCGCGAGAGGGTAGTGACCATCGTCCAGAAGAGGACAAGAGCGACTATGGTGAGGAGGACAGGCGCGCGTAGCAAACGCCAGGTAACTAAATCGGGGCGGTCGAGCGGGTGAGCCGCGCGGCGGGCCGAGAACCAATTGCCCCACTGGTAGGCGGCGAGCGCGAAGGCCAGGGGCACGCTCATGTTGATGTAGCCCGCGAAGGAGTTGGGCGCGCCGATGGTGCCATAGGCGCGGGTGAGGAGGCCGCCGACGTTGAAGCTGGCGGGGCCGACGCCGCTATATGCCTGCACCAATCCCAGGAGGGCTTCCGACATGCCAGCGATGAGCATAACGGCGATGAGCCAGTTCATCTCGCGGCGGGTCTGCACGGAGTTGACGATGATGAGGTAGGAGAGGATGGTGACGAGCCAGCGCGAGATCTCGGCCAGGCTTTCGGGCATGGAGGTTGTGCCCCATAGGCTGGGGAGGGTGCTGAGTAGGAAGAAGAAGAGGGCGATCCCGACAGGGGTGAGGTGGAGGCGGCGGTCGCCCCGGATGGCGAGCCAGCCCCACCAGATGCCGAGCACCAGCACGAACAAAATCTGGGTGACGGTGATGCTGCCCCCAACTTCGACGGCGTCCTGTATAGGCACGCTGAGAACGAGGGCGTAGGCTCCCCACACCGGCTTCCTGAGCAGGAGGACAAGAAGCAGGCCCCCCACCAGGATACCCGCGCTCACAAGGGGCGGCGCTATCCCGGCTACGAGCGCGAGCAGGATGCCGGCAGGCCACACCCACATCTGCTTGGAGGCCGGAATGCTGAATCTGAACTTTTGAGTTACCGTTTGTGCCAAGTGACAAGCCTGTTGGGTAGCCTATGAAGCGTGCATTTACGAACCAACTACTCATTTGTCATTCTGAGCGAAGCGAAGA
>JBAURA010000522.1:0-4423 GCA_049580985.1 Chloroflexia bacterium | reverse complement strand
TAGGCCCACTCACCCTCGAATTCGGCGCTGTGATCCTCCAGGCGACCCTTCTCGAAGTACTGCGCCTTGCCGAGCACGGGGCCAATAGCGGGGCCGAGCACCTTCGCGCCGGCGACACGCTGGTAGTACCTTGTGAACTGTGGGCCAATCTCGTATACCCGGTTGGGGTTGACGCTCGGCTCCTGGCTGCCGGGCACGTCGTCCTTTCGCGGGTCCACGTTCGGGTTATCAAGCTCCCACGCTCGATAGGCGTCGGCCATCTCGGAGAAGGTGGCCCACCGTAGCTTCCCGGATTTTACAAGGGGATCGACAACGGTGGTGAGCCACTGGTCGAGGAGGGCATACGCCCGGTCGCGCGCCCCCACGAACTCGCCGGGGCGTATCGTCACGTGGAACACGTTCACCTTGCCGGCCCCCGCGTGGTTGAGCGAGTTCTGAAGCTCGCCCGTCAGGTACTGGAAATAGGCGTTATCCCCCACCTGGGCGCGGCGGGAGACGTAATCGACGCGCCGGTACTTGCCGTCTGGGAGGTAGACCACTTTGCCGTCGGGATCGTTACGTGCGAAGGCCGCTAGCCCTTTGCCGCCAGGGCCTGCTGATGGCCGCCACGGGTTCACCCCCAGGACAAGCGCGCTGGTCTGCCCGGTGCGCGGGTGCCTGTAGTCGCTCATCACATCCAATCCCACTCTGTTCGCGGCCTTGAGGATGCCGGGATAGAGGTTGCCACCGCTCCAATAGCGGATGGGTGTGGTGACACCCGTCTGCTCCAATACGTCGATCTCGGCCTGCATAACCTCTGCCCATGTGTTCACCGGCAGGCTCTCGGAGTTTGCTCCCAGGTGCGCGTCCTCGCTGAAGTGCAGGCCGATCTCGTGCCCGTGCGCCTGGAGGTCAAGAAAGATGGTGGAGCCTGTGTCTGCGGCTACCTGGGTGAAGGGGGTCTGCGCCTGCACCGTCAGCCCACCCCCATGCTTCTCCACGACGGCGGCCAGCAGTCGTATCAGCCTGGAATGCTCGTTGAACAACTGGCGGTTGTTATAGTCGAGGCCGTTAGTGGTGGGTACGGGTGTGGCTCCCGGCACGAGCTTGCTGGGGACAGCCCCGTACGCCTCGATCTGGACACCTATCCCGATAAGGAGCGTGCCCCCTGCCCCTTGCTCAGTATCCGCCCCCGCTGCCGGTGGCGGCGCATGTACGCTCAATACGAGCAATGGGATCGCAGAGAGCCAGGCTATCCATTTGTAACTGGTTCTATATCTCATGCCACACGCGGCCTGTAAGAGCACATGGATGAAAAGTAACAGGTTAATGAGATAATGTTGGGTTGTAGCAAGGCATGCCTCGCCCCTACATACATTTACCCTATACCCTATTAAGTCGATACTATTCATCACGTGCCCTGGTTGGCTAGAACTACCGTTCACAAACAAAGCACCCACCAGGGGTGCCCTTACGGGTTTCCCCGCCTAATCAGTATAGCGCCGTCACAAGTTAGATGTGTTAGTAAGGGATTAGAGTCGTGTAAAAAGAATGTAAAATCGCCTGCCTGGTAACGACAGCATCTTTCCCGACCTGTTGCCTCCACCGGCAAGCCCTTCCAATCTGTATGGGATGTGGAAAACTTTGCAACTTGAGGGCTTGACACTTATACGAGCTAAGCGTATACTGTGGTTACTTCGAGGTTACGGGTTCGCCCGTGGCAACGGAGGAACAGAGACCCGGATAGTCCGTCAGGATTGTCTGGGTTTTCTGTTTGTTGCGACTCACCATATGATGGAATTAAGTGGCAACAGGGCAAACTTGTATGAGTCTGCCCTGTTGGTCGAGTACCACCGCCTTCCCGGATAAAGGACCGCCAGGTTGTTCACTCGGAAGTAGGGGCGGATTTGTGGGTCGCATGGTTCCAGGTTCCAAGTTTGAACCAGGAACTTGGAACCAGAAACTTCCTTACGCCGTAACTGACCCCTCAGCACCTCTGAGCTCCGCTTTGGCAGGGACCGTGGTGTCCTGCGCGAGGTGCGGGAGAGCATGCACGAAGGCGTATGCTACGATAGCGGCCCCGATCATGAGGGTGATATGAAAGCCGTACTCGATGGCGATAAGGCTGTTGTAGTCAGCGCCTATCGTGCGATGCAGATTACTGTGGGGCCACCATGAGACGAGGAACCAGACAATGCTGAGTTGTGCCGCGATAGCCAGCGTCCTCGATCCGTCTGCGAGCCTCTGGACCAGGGGATAGCCGAATACCAGGAAGGCTACGCCAAGTCCGAAGGCAAGTCCATCGAATACGGACACGCCTATCAGGAATGCAATCTGCATCCCACTGGGCGCCGGACCCATCTCTATAGCCCCCGCCGGCACCTGCCAGAGCACCTGCCCCAATGGAATGGTCGGTATACCTACCAGCAGAGTTACCAAGAGCACTTTCATCCAGGTCTTCATCGTTTTGTCTCCTTTCATGCGTTGGTTGCCAGTTGTCAGTTGTCAGTTATCAGTTATTAGTTGTCGGTTGTTGGTTTTCGGTTGTTAGCGCTGTTATTATTATGCGGAAAGGGGTGCTATAATAGGGCATACAGTTGGGTATACATCACTATACAGATTGGTATACGTTGCCGGTGGGATGCGACCCTCAAATAGCATTTCACGCTTCACCTATTGGGTTGCAAAGTATGGATGACGCACTCTCTTTCGGGCGTTGGGTGATGAGCCGGCGGCAGGCGCTTGATCTGACCCGTGACGATGTAGCGGCGCTGGTGGGTTGCGCGCCTGTGACGGTTGCCAAGATCGAGCGGGACGAGCGCAGGCCGTCTCACCAGATGGCCGAGCGGCTGGCCGATGCGTTGCGCTTTCCGCCCGAGTGGCGGGAGGAGTTCGTGCGTCGCGCGCGCGGCGTCGACCCGAATGTGGAAGTGGCGGAGAAGCGTGTCATCCCCGAAGCCGCCCCCGCCACACCTATCGTCGCAGCCACCAGGGGCGATCTGCCTGTCTCGCCCACCTCGTTCGTTGGCCGCGAGGACGACGTGGCGGCCGTGCGCTCGCTGTTGCAGCGTGCCGACGTGCGCTTGCTCACCATCACGGGGCCTGCCGGCATAGGCAAGACCCGGCTCAGCCTACAGGTAGTTGCCGGCCTCGAGTCCGATTTTGCGAACGGGGTGTGGTTCGTCAATCTTGCGCCGGTACGGGACCCGGAGGCCGTGATACCTGCTATCGCGGCAACCCTGCATGTGCGAGAGGTCGCCGGGCGTCCCTTGCCGATGAGCCTGAAAGACTACCTGGGGAGCAAGCAGATACTCCTTCTGCTCGATAATTTCGAGCAGATCATACATGCAGCGCCCCTGCTGACCGACCTGCTGGCCTCGGCCCCTCACCTTAAGGTGGTCGTCACGAGCCGCGAGCCGTTGCGCCTCTACGGAGAGCACCAGTATACTCTCCGCTCTCTGCAACTGCCCGATATGGAGGCCGGGGAGGGTGCGGCCTCCCTGTCGAGCTTGGAGCGGACAGAGTCGGTAGACCTGTTCGTCCAGAGAGCGCGCAGTGTGAAGCCCACTTTTGTGCTGTCCCCTGAGAACGTCGGCGCGGTAATGTCGATTTGCAGGCGGCTGGATGGCCTGCCCCTTGCTATCGAGTTGGCCGCCGCGCGTCTGCGCCTCTTTACCCCCCAGGCGATGCTTGCCCGCCTGGACGATGCGGTGGGCGAGAATGGATCGCGGGGGCGTTTAGCCCTCCTGACGGGAGGGGCGCGCGATCTGCCTGCTCGCCAGCAGACGTTGCGTAACGCGATTCAGTGGAGCTACGAGTTGCTGAACGAAGGGGAACGCAGGCTATTCAGGCAAATGTGCGTCTTCAACGGTGGCCGTAGCGTGGAAGCCGTCAAAGTTGTCTGTGAGTTTGGGGATGATGCGGAAGAGATGGACGTGCTGGATAGCATGGCCTCGCTCGTCGAGAAGAGCCTGTTACGCCAGGCCGAGGGGGCGCTGGCGAAGAACGGTGGGGGTGAGCCGCGCTTCTGGATGCTCGATACGCTTAGAGAGTTTGCTCACGAGATGCTGCGCGCGCAGGGGAGCGACGAGGCCGGCAAGCTCTATGAGCGCCACGCCGCCTACTTCTTATCTTTCGCGGAGGAGGCCGAGCCGGAATTGCGCGGCCCGCGCCAGGTGCTCTGGTTGGATAGGCTGGAGGAAGAACACGCTAATATCCGCGCCGCGCTGTCATACCTCTGTGCGAGCAGCCGCTCCGAGGAAGCCTTGCGCCTGGCGGGCGCGGTCGGCCACTTCTGGCTGACGCGCGGGCATTGGAGCGAAGGGCGAGCATGGCTGGCGAAGGCGCTGGCGCTGCCGGGCGGCTCAGCGCAGGTGCGAGCTAACGCGCTATTGCTAACCGGAAGACTGGCGGCCAAGCAGGGCCACCTTGATGAGACCTTACC
>JBAURA010000521.1:0-4468 GCA_049580985.1 Chloroflexia bacterium | reverse complement strand
CTCCAGGACCAGCGATATGCCTGCCGGCATTAGGGCTTCGAGGATATAAGTCATTAGACTATAGGTTGTGGAGCCGAGCTTGCGGGACCACTCCCAATCGCCCACGCCGAGCGAATCGAAGAGGGTTTCTTTGATGCCATCCTTGTAAATGAGCGGTAAATTGAGTTCGCGGGCGAGATAGCGGCCCATCTCGGTCTTGCCCGTGCCCGGAAGCCCTGTAATGACAATCAGGAGGGGTTGGGTCATGGCGTTGTGTAAGCGCACCACCAGTAGGCTGCTCCCATGTGGAGCTGCACGCTGGTGCCCGTAGGAGCCACGATTGCCTTCAGTTGCTCTTCGTTGTAGTAATTCTTGAGGACCATATGCTGGGAGCCATCGGAGAGGGTACGGAGCTTGTAGGTATCGTCGCTGCCGGTAGGCTGGACCAACTCCCCGCCGACGCCAGGAATGTAGACATTGTCGGCCATGAAGACCAGGGAGCCTGGCTGGAGTCTCTCTTGTAGGCCAACGAGGAAGTCGTCGATTCGGGCATGGTGGATATGGGAGAACCAGAAGTTGGCTACGGCTGCATTGAATACGCCCGGCACAGGTGCAAGATCATAGGCATCACCATGCAGAAAGGTGACGCAGCCCGGCGGGTATTCCTTTGCGCGGGCGATATCCAGCATTTCGTCGGATGCGTCGATAGCGGTAACGTGGAGGGCGGTACGGGCGGCGATAGCGGTCCAGTAGCCAGTGCCGCATGCGATTTCCAATACGCGCTTGCCTTCCACCAGCGTCTCGATCTCGACCTCGATTTCAGCTAGCTCCGCGCGCCGCGTAGGATCAGGGGTGGCGTAGATGGCCTCGTATTCGTGGGCACGACGATTATAATAGTTTTGCATAGAGTTACAGGGAGAGGCAGGCTTCGGCAGCGAGCCAGAAGAGCTTTTCGCGCACGGAGGTCCGGGTCGCCCAATGTCGCCCGTCCCAGGTCTCCCCACCCACGTCGTCGCCTCCATAGAGGAGTTGGGCCATTTGCACATTGCGGAATTGTGCAACCGCAAAGAACGCCGCCGCCTCCATCTCGACCGCTATGCACCCCTCTGCCCGCCGGAGCGCGATCTTTTCGGGCGTTTCGCGGTATATAGCGTCCGTGGTCCAGGTCTTACCGACGGTGTACGGTATGCCATGACCATCAAGAGTACCGGTGACCGCCGACATAGCGCGGTCCGAAGCGGCGACTTCACGGGAGGGTGGCAGGTAGTGGTACGAAGTGCCTTCGTCGCGTATGGCAGATCTAGGCACAACAATGTGGCCTATGCTAATGTTGCTGTCCAGCACGCCGCAACCGCCACACGCGACGAATTTGGTGCAGCCCAACGCGATCACCTCTTCCAGGAAGGCTGCGGCCAGGGGCGCGCCAACGCCGGGGTGGAACACCGTGAGGGGTCTGCCGTTGAACTCGATGCGATAGACCGGGTTGGTGCCGATCTCGCTTCGAAGGCGGGTAACGACCTCGGCGCGGTGCTCCTGAGACAGGCGGGTGATCACATCCTGGAAGAAGCAGGCCACCGCGTGCTCCGGCAGGTCTACCGGCTTGATGAGGCGCTTCGGCTCAAGCAGGCCTTCCGGCTGGGCGCTATATTCGAGGATGGGATAGTCGTGGCTCATGGTGCTTCTGGGGATTGGCGGCGACTTGCCTTAGAAGCGATTCCGCTTCGCCGGGGGAGCGCAGGGTCACTATCGTTCTACCC
Source organism: Chloroflexia bacterium (assembly GCA_049580985.1). Lineage (GTDB taxonomy): Bacteria > Chloroflexota > Chloroflexia > QHBQ01 > JADMIH01 > JADMIH01. The sequence goes on along the minus strand of JBAURA010000521.1, from coordinate 2,732 downwards.
GGCGCATACTGCTCAAGAAGGGTAAGTATGCCGGGACGCCTGCGGTCTCGGTAGGTCCAGATCCACTTTATGAAGTCCAGGTCGAAGCGTTCCGGGCAACCGGCTGCGACATCGGGGCGCGTCCTGCCTCGATACAGAAGCACCCGCTTGATGACGCGCCATGTGCACAGGAGTCGAGGGAAGTCGAAGAAGATAATGGTATCGGCAGCTTCCAGTCTGATCTGCATCGTACCGCCATAGTTGCCGTCAATGACCCATTGGGGCCGCGTAACAAGCTCGTGTTGAATAGCAACCCACTCCTCCCTGGTGGTTTCGGTCCAACCGGGTCGCCAGAAGAGGCCGTCCAGGTGATACACAGGAAGATCGAGCATGGGCCCGAGGCGGCGGGCGAACGTGGATTTGCCCGCTCCTCCACAGCCGATTATCGCGATGCGCTTCATTACTGCGACGTGAGTAGCTCTACAGCCTTCAGGATGTGGGGGTCGTCACGCTCAGGGTAGGCGGTCCAGTCCTCTTCTATGATAAAGTCAGGCTCCACCCCACGCCCCTCCAGGTTGGTGCCGTCGAGTAGCTCGAAGCCTTCCTGCGCGCACCACAGGCGAGAGCCGTCGAAGAAGTTGTACTGGTAGATCGTTTCGGTGTTGCCCTCGCTGTGCACACCTACCACCTGGGCGCGCCCCTTCTCCTGCATGGCAGCGGCGAGCACCTCGGCGTAGCTCACCGTGCCGCCGTCTACGAGGACGACCCCGGGCACATCCTCCAGGCTTTTACGCAGTGGGCTGGCCGCGCTAATCTCGAACGGGTAGGAGCCGGTGCTATCGAAGAAGAAGCCGATTCTGCCGGAGATAAAGAAGCTCAGCACCTGTTCGAGGACGGTGCGGAAGCCGCCGCCGTTGCCCCGCAGGTCAATCACCAGGCCCTCCAGCTTTGGGCTGCCATTTAGCAGACGCTCAAGCTCAGCCTCCACGCGATCACCCATGTCGACCGTCCACAGGTCGGGGATTATCAGGTAGCCGATGGACTCGTCGTTCTCCAGGCGGGAGCTGGTGGGCACCACGGCCCCACTGATCTTGCCGCGCACTATCGGCACCTCGCGCTCGGGCTGGCCGGGCGAGCGGACGCTCAGGCGCACCGTCGTGCCCTCCTCGCCACGTATGCGGCCCGATATATTGAGCGGGTCGTCTACCGGCTGGCCATCGATAGCGACAATGCGGTCGCGGCGCTTGAGGCCGGCCTGCTCGGCGGGGCTGCCGGGGAAGACAAAGACAACCACTACCGACTGCTCGGCGGGGCTTGAGATTATGCCCACGCCCACGTAGTTGGCGTTGCCGCCCTGGAGGTCATCCTCTTCTTGTCGTTCTTTCGGTGAGAGGAAGCGCGAGTGGTTGTCGTTTAGCTCGTCCACCATACCGCTCAGGGCGGTGTAAAACTCGGTGGAGGTCTTTGCCGCGCGCACGAGCGGCTCGTACTGGTCGTGTACACCGTCCCAATCGACACCTCCGAAGTCGCGGTACAGGTAGTTCTCGTTGACGGTGTCCCACACCTCTTCGAACAGGTCGAGTCGGTCGGCCAGGGGGAGGATGGTAGGCGTAGGCTCCCCCCCGGAGATCACGGTAGGCTCCTCCGTCGGCGCTTGCGTCGGCTCTCCTGTCGGCTCTTCCGTTGGCCTGGCTGCTTGGGAGGTAGAAGTAGCTCGTGGGCGGCGCGGGGTAGCGGTCCTGGGGGGCGCGCCACCGCCCGCGCCTGGCGTGGATGTCGCGCCCGGCATGAACTCTTCGAGAGTGGCGGTAGGCGCGACGGCCACTCTTTCGGGCGTAGGGGTTACAAATGCTCCCGGCGGCACATCGTTGGGTATGCCCGTGGAGTTGCAGCCCGCTAGGGCAACCAGGAGAGTAGCGGCGATCAGTGCGAAGCGGGTAATCGATGTCGCCCTGCGGTTGTTCATGTTTGGTTCCTTGCTCACCTTTTGAGACATGCTACTTTGACACACCCCACGTCGGGAAGGAGTCGTCGCCTTCGCCGGACGAGACCGTCAGGCGGTCCGTGCCGTCACGCATGCCGACCACGATCTTGTGCGGAGCGTTGCCGGGAGTGCTGGCCCAGGCTAGCCTGCTGCCGTCGGGCGACCAGATGGGGCTGTAATTGTCGCCCTGGCTCTTGGTTACGCCTGTTGTGCGCTCTGTCTCTATGTTGTAGATGGTAACGTCGCTGCCCACATTGCTGACCGTGTAGTAGACGATTGCATCTCCCGCCGGGGAGAAGGCCGGCGCTTTGATCACCTGGCCCTCGTCCAGCGTGCGAACGTTGGAGCCGTCCACGTTCATTAGCAGGAGCTTGTAGTCGCGGTCGCCCACCAGTTGCACGCAGGCAATCGACTCACCGTCGGGCGACCAGATCGGGTTGCCGAAGCTGCCGCCCGTGTCTGTGATCCTGGTGGGGGTGCCGCCGTCTACGGCTATGGTGAATACTTCGCGCGCGGCACCTGCGGTCTGCTGCTCGCCCGACACGTAGGCGACCATCTTGCTGTCCGGGGACCACGAAGGTTGGCCCGCGAAGCCGTTGCCATCGGAGAGGCGGCGCTTGTTACTCCCATCCGCGTTCATCACGAACACCTGCGAGAGCGGGCCGTCGCGCTTGGATTGAAATGCGATCATCGTGCCGTCGGGCGACCAGATGGGAGAGACGCTGTCGGCCTTTATATCGGTTGTGAGCTGGGCCGAATCGGCGAGCTT
>JBAURA010000520.1:0-6190 GCA_049580985.1 Chloroflexia bacterium | reverse complement strand
CAATCAATTGATAGTCAACATCAATCTCTCCGACCCCATAGTGCCGCTCGTCGCCAACGTTACGGGCACGGTGCTCAGGACCGCCGACGACGTGAAGCGAGAGCTATCCGACCACGTGTGCAAGCCGGTGGCGTGGGTAGACTCCGTGCTCCAGATGGTGGAGGAAGGCGTCGGCACCTTCATCGAGGTAGGCCCCGGCCAGGTCCTCTCCGGCCTCATCCGGCGCATCTCGGACGATGTACAGGTCCTCAAGCTGGACGATGTTATGCGCGGGGCATAGTGGCAAAACGTAAGACGTAAAACGCAAAACGTAAGGAGTAGGCGCTACTTTGTAGTCTTAGTCCTTACGTTTTACGTTTTGTGTTTTACGCATTACAATATAGCCATGATGAGACGAGTAGTAATCACCGGCCTAGGGGCGCTCTCGCCCGTGGGGAACAACCCCGGCGAGGTGTGGACCAACCTGCTGGCGGGCAAGTCGGGCATCTCCGAGATCACGCTGTTCGACACCTCCGACTTCGCCATCAAGATCGCGGGCGAGGTCAAGGGCTTCGTGGCTGAGGAGTGGATCGACCCTAAAGAGGCCCGCCACATGGACCGCTCGGTGCAGTTCGCCCTCGTGGCCTCGGAGCAGGCTCTGAAAGACGCTCGGCTCGACATGGAAGGGGAGGACGCCGACCGCGTAGGGATTATCTTCGGCACGGGCGCGGCGGGCGTCGGCACAGTAGTCGCCCAGCAGAAGGTGCTGGAGGAGCGCGGCCCGCGCCGGGTGTCGCCACACTTCATACCAAACTTCCTTGCCGACTCCGCTTCCGGGCAGGTCGCCATCGCTACGGGCGCGAAGGGGCCTAACATGGCGGTCGTGTCCGCGTGTGCCACGGGCGGGCATGCCGTGGGGGAGGCGATGGAGACTATCCGCCGGGGCGATGCCGACGTAATGCTGGCGGGGGGCACCGAGGCGGTGATCGTGCCGGTGGTGGTGGCGGGCTTCATCAACATGCGCGCGCTCGCCGACGACCCCGACCCGCAGACGGCCAGCAAGCCGTTCGATGCGCGCCGTAGCGGGTTCGTGCTGTCCGAAGGCGCGGCTGTGCTAGTGCTGGAAGAGTACGAGCGGGCCGTGCGCCGGGGCGCGCCAATCTATGCCGAGGTGGTTGGCTACGGTTCGACCAACGATGCCTACCACATGGCCGCCCAACTGGAGAGTGGCGACGGCGCGGCACGCACCATGCAGCGCGCCCTCACCAAGGCCGGGATCGGTGCGAGCCAGGTGGACTATATCAACGCGCACGGCACGTCCACTCCCCTCAACGACCGCGTGGAGACGCTGGCTATAAAGAAGGTGTTCGGAGATGACGCTTACAAAGTGGCAATCTCGTCTACCAAGAGCATGACCGGCCACATGATGGGCGCGGCAGGCGCGCTCGAAACGATAGTGTGCGCCCTCGCCATACGCGACAACCGCATCCCTCCCACCATCAATTACCGCGTGCCGGACCCCGACTGCGATCTTGATTACGTGCCGAACGAAGCACGCGATCTCGAAGTCGAGTATGCCCTGTCCAACTCCATTGGGCTGGGCGGGCATAACTCTACGGTCATTTTGAAGAAGGTCTGATTTCTTATTTCATCCGTAGAACCATAGCCCCTCATAGTATAATGCTGGTATGCTTATTGCGAGCCTTCGGACAACACCGGGTCTCCGCGGATCTCTGCATCTCTGCGGTGAAATAGTATTTTATCAGGAGTAGACTTTGGCTTATAGCAATGGAAGAAGGGTAGTCATCACCGGGCTGGGGGCCATTACGCCCATCGGCAACACGGCGGAGGAGTTCTGGCGCAACCTCGTGGCCGGCAAGTCGGGCATCTCCTACATCACCCGCTTTGACGCCAGCGACTCGCCCGTGAAGATAGCGGCTGAAGTCAAGAACTTCAACCCTGACGAATATATCGAGCCTAAAGCCGCGCGCCGCATGGCCCGCTTCGCACAGTACGGCGTGGCCGCGTCAAAACAGGCGCTGAGCGACTCGGGATATGAAATAACCGAGGCGAACTCCGACGAGGTAGCCGTGGTGATGGCTACGGGCGGCGGCGGGTTTGACGTGCTACAGGAGGCCAGCGTGGTAGTGCGCGACAAGGGTATGCGCGCGGTCAACCCGATGGTGCTGCCAGCCGTGATCGCCAACATGGCGTCGTGCCAGGTGTCGCTGCAACTGGGCACGCACGGCCCCACGACGACGGGCGTGGCGGCCTGCGCGAGTGGCGTCTTCTCGTTCGTGGACGCCTACCACTACCTCATGCGCGGGGAGGCTGAGATGGCTATTACGGGCGGCACGGAGTCGTTCATCACCGACCTGGCGATAGCTTCGCTGGCTAACATGCAGGCGTTGTCCAAGAACAACCAACTGCCGCCCGAAGAGGTGAGCCGTCCGTTCGATGCCAAGCGCGACGGCTTCGTGTATAGCGAAGGCGCGGCCTGCGCCATCCTCGAAACCGCCGAGGGCGCTCTTGCGCGGGGCGCGCATATATACGCCGAAGTGCTGGGCGGCGCGCTCACCGCCGATGCCTACCATATCACGGCCCCGGCTCCGGGTGGCGTGGGCGCGGCGAGGGCTATCACCCGCGCCCTGAAGTACGCGGGGCTGACGCCGGAGGATATCGATTATATAGCGGCCCACGGCACCTCCACGCCCCTGAACGACGCGTCTGAGACGGCGGCTATCAAGAAGGCGCTGGGCGAGCATGCGTACAAGGTTGCCATTTCGTCCAACAAGAGTATGGTAGGGCATTCGCTGGGCGCGGCTGGCGCTTTTTCGGCGGTAGCCGCCGCCTATGCTCTGAAAGAGGGGATTGCGCCCCCCACCATCAACTACCAGTATCCCGACCCCGAATGCGACCTCGATTACGTGCCCAATGAAGCGCGCGCTATGAAGATACGAGCCGTGCTGGTCAACGGCTTCGGCTTCGGCGGGCAGAATGGTGTGCTCGTCCTGCGCGAATGGCGAGATTGATTCTTGAACCACAGAGACACAGAGGCACAGAGATTAAGATTGATTAAGAAGAAGGAGCGCGGTATCTGTACCGCGTTCCTTCTTCTTTAGCTTACTCTACGTAGTCTCTGTGCCTCTGTGCCTCTGTGGTTCAATCAGCGCCTTCGCCCGCCGTGGTTGTTGGAGGGGGTTTCGCTGAGGGCGGTGTAGGTGGGCGGTTCGCTTTCGGAGTGGACCAGGCGCACGCGGTCTATGCGCACCCCGCCCTGTGTGCCCGCGCCGGCCGGGTCGAGCCTCAGGCCGATCAGGTTGCCTTTCCAGTTCGGGTTGCCCGCGAAGTAGAAGCTGTAGCGGTGTAGCTCGCCATCCGCCAGGCCGCGTATTTGCACGGAGTTGGCTTCGGTGAAGTTGGGCTGGGCGGCGGTGGCGAAGTAGACCTGGATGGTGGAGTCCTTCACGGGGATGCCCTGCACGATATCTACTTCTATGGTGTTGTAGGTGTAATCTAGCGGTATCTCAAGAGCGGGGCTGACCAGGTGGGGGTCCGCGCCGGCCAGGGGATAGTACCAGCCGGGGCCGCCCAGGTTGCCCGCGCCCAGGTCGGTCGCGGTCCAGCCCGATTGCCCGCTCTGGAAGCCCCAGGTGGTGCGGCTGTCCTTCTGGTAGTGGATGAAGCTGGTGCCGCCCGCCAGGGTGTAGGTGCGCCTGTCGACGCGACCGCACGCGCTGCAATCCTTGTCGTCCATCAGGCTGACGGTGTATTGGCCGTCCACCAGCACCTGCTCCACGAAGGCCACCTGGCCCGCCTTAGGGTGCGCCCCCAGCACGCCTGGCTCGAACACCGCCACGTCGCCCCTGCGCGGGTAATCGCTGACCGGCCAGCCCTGCCGCCCGGCGTTGTCGTTCCACGCATATGGCTCGCCCAGGTTGGCGGGTAGGTCGGGGCGGTTCTGCCACGCCCAGTACTGTTGCGTGCCGTATGGATACGGGTTGGTGCGCCCGCCGGAGGTCTGCGCATAGCTTGTGCCGACGCCCAGGGCGATGAAGGTTATGCTCATTGTCGCCAGTACAAGTTTTCTCAGGATTATGCTCTTATACATCTCTCTAACTCCTATAAATGCAGCCCTAATAACCTATCAGAACTTATGTTCTATTACCTTATATCCGGTCTTTGGATGATATGTCAAGTGGGTTTTCCACAATTTTATGGAAAGTCTGTTCCATTTGTGCCGGTTTGCACTTATCCACACTGCCGGTGGATTACTCACGGTTGCTCTTATCAGTCCCACGCTACAATCGTATGCTTTTGTGTATTGGACTGCATCAATCAGAGGATGTATGCGCGGCAATACGTTAGGATGAGGGTTTAGTACATCCAGGCTCAGGGGGTTAGCGTCAGTGCCACCCACCACCCGACGCGACCACGAAGGTCGGCAGCACGGTGGCCTTCAGCGCCTCTCTCCACTCAGCCTCCGAGCCTCCCGATTTGAAGTCGAGGTCGGCCCACAGCACGTTGAGCCTGGCTACCGCCTGGCTGGTACCGTTGCGGCCATGGCGGGGGGCCACGCCGAAGTAGGCGCTCTCGCGCGGCCACACTCCCCGCCGCAGGGCCTCCATCACGCTCTCCGCGCTCGTGAATCATAGCTGCCGCAGCCTGCCTCCTTCGCGTATGAGGCGCACTTCGCACCGCTCGTTATGGGCCACGTCGCGCCAGCACGCCCCAAGGAGCGCCTCCGCGCCTTCCCGTTGCGCCTCCCTGTCGGTTATCTCCTGTATCTCTTCCGTGTTAGTGTTAGTGTCATCAGCCATTTGTGTATCTCCTGGTATGTGAATAGTAAGGGGCTATGCAGCTATTACCCCCTCTATATGCTTAATGGCATTAGTGATCGAAAACCGGACTCTTTTTCGTAGGCCAAATGGGTGATCTTTGGGAAATTGGTGGTGTTATAATCCTGGAAGAACCAGCCTAAGCTTGAAATTTAACGGTTATAGGCGGTAGTACATCTTGGTGTCACTTTTAGTTTGGGGTGGCACTGAGGACGAAGGACGTGAGTGCGGTTTTGAGTTGCACTAGTTCAGGATTAGACCATTCGGGGGTCATTCGCCCGGTCATTCGTCCAGCCAAGGATAGAGGACCCAGTACGACCGACAATTCTTGCACTTCGATGCTATTATTACGGCCATGAGTGATAGCAAAGATCTGAACTACTACATGGTCGAGTGGAATCTGTCGAATCCTCAGCTGCTCACCCGGACGTTTACAAGTAGTATTTACACAGTTACCCACGAGAACGAGACAGTTATCCTGAAACTGCTCTCTCCGTCGGAGACGAAGGAGCAGAGCGGCGCGTTGGCGCTGCGCTATTTTGATGGGCGCGGTGCGGTCCGCCTGTTGCGTTACGACGAAGGCGCTCACCTGCTGGAGTACGCCGCAGGTGACGAACTTGTGACGCTGGTAGAGCGCGGGGAGGACGGAAACGCTACGCGCATCATCGCGCAAGTGATAAAGCAACTTCACAGTGTCCCGCAGGAACTCCCACGCGATGGCTTCGTGGAGCTATACAGTTGGTTTGGGGAGTTGTTCAACAAAGCGGCGGCGGACAGGCAGGCAGGGAGCGAGTCTATCTATGTGCGTGGTGCTGCTGTGGCCGAGCGGTTGCTCACCGATCAGCGCGAGGTCCGCGTGCTGCATGGTGATATCCACCACTACAACATTCGGCACTCATCGCGCGGCTGGCTCGCCTTCGACCCGAAGGGCTTCCTGGTGGGCGAGCGCACCTACGACTGCGCCAACACACTCTGCAACCCGGACATGCCAGAACTGGTGCACAACGAAGCCCGGTTACTGACCAACGCTGCAATCCTGGCAGATACGTTGACAATTGACCTGCAGCGCGTGCTAGCGTTCACTTATGCTTACGGCTGCCTGAACGCAAGTTGGTGGTTACTGGTTAGCGACGCGGAACAAGCGGAAGATATTATACAGTGGTCACTAAAGGTCGCGATGATCATAGAGCCGCACATTAAACAGTTGCAGGAATGAGTAATAACCGCTAATTCAGCGTTACCGAGTTAACAGAGGTGATAGAGCGGGCGGCGGAGGAGTTGGGAGGAATTGTCCTTTGGTGTGGGGCCGGCCCAAGGATGACTACCCGTACCCGCTGGAGGTCATGTTTTGAGCCAGAAGGAGGGGTTGGCAA
>JBAURA010000519.1:0-2361 GCA_049580985.1 Chloroflexia bacterium | reverse complement strand
ATTCTGTGATATAGTTAGTAAGTCCGGTCATGGGGCTGCTCCTTTAGGTTTCGTCACCACAAAGGGTGCTCCTGACCGGCATTTTTGTCAACCTCTTTCCTTTATGAACTAGCAATTACCGTTTAAGAGATTTCCATGTACAAAACAGATTTGCCTTAATACGCAATACGCAATACGCAATACGCAATCCCTAACCCCAATCCCTAATCCCTAACCCCTTAATCCCCCGACCCCTGATCCCTCCTTCTCAGCCACTCGATCTTAGTCCCTGTTGGGCTTCTCTCCAGCGCCTCTTCGTATTGCTGTGCGAACTGATCCCCCAGCGGGTCGAAGTAATCGGCCCACAGCGCGTAAATATAGTCCGGCTTATGGACGTTCAGCACATAAGCCGGGTCGCGCTTCTCGTGCCCGGCCTTACCCTCGCCCATGTTCTCTACGCTCAGGTGGCCTATATGCAGGTCATTCAGGCCGTACATATCCACTACCTTGCGCTGGCTGTAATAGGCGATAGCCCCAGCGCCCTGGGCGGCTGTCACGCTATCGGGCGGCGTGGCATCGCGCAGCCACAGGCCCGCGCTACCCCACAGGTTCACATACGATAGATGTATCTTCGTGTACTGGGCCAGCTCCTTTTGCCACAGAGCCTGCCAACTGTAGAGAGAGACGAGGCTCGTCATGATCGCCAGCGCCACGGCGGTTACCGCGCTCCTCCCAGGCAGCTTCGACACGATCCTGTCAGCAGCCCACACAGCTACCAGCACTATGGGCGCAAGCACCGGCACGTAGAAGCGCCAACCGGGGAAGTAGTCGCCTCCTGCCCACAATACGTAAGCCGTATATGGGATGATCAGGGCCGCCATCGCCGGCACCACGCTGTTGCGGAGGGTCTTCCGGCTGCCCAGCAGCAGGATACCGCCGATAATCGCCATGACGATCACGAACCACCGCTCGGTAACGAAATAGCCCGTGTAGATCAATCCGCGTTCTACGAGCGACAGCGTAGCCCCGGTCTTAGCATAGAAGGTGTTGGGGAGGAGCCACCCATAGAACAGGATGCGCCATGCCTCGTACGGCACCACTATGGCCGCGAAAGCCAACAGCGACGCCAGCGAGGGCTTAATCCAACTGGCCGCCCACCGGGCCGCTCCCATAATTTGTGCGCGGTCTTGCCACCCCCGCACCGCCAGGAGCACTCCCGCTACCAACCACCCCTCCGGCCTGGTGAGCACCCCCAACGCCAGGCTGCTCCCCCCCAGCACGCGCCACAGGAGCACGTGCCTGGCCCCGTCGTTCCATAAGAAGCTCAGGGCAAGCAGAGTACAGAACCCGAACAGCATCGCCTCCATGCCGCTGCCCCGCGCCCCATATGCAGCTAGCGCGCCATCCACGCATAAGAGCAGCACGGCTACGTTTGCCCACAGATAAGAGCCTGTCAACCGCGGGGCCAGCCGCCACGATAGCGCGACCACTCCCATCGCAAGCGCGATATTTATCGCCAGCATCGGCCCCGCCGGGTGTATCCCCAGCGCTATCGCCCCCGCGGAAATAAGCGTCCAGAGGAAGTTGGTATAACCTTCCACGATCTCGCCCGGGTTGTATACAAGCCCCTGCCCGTGCGCCAGGTTCCAGGCGTACCTGTAGGAGATATAGGCATCGTCCATCTGCCAGTCGCCCAGCACGCGCCCGGCCAGCATGAGCCACAGCAGACCCCCCACCAACGGCAGCGCCCACACCCACAAGCGCCCCATACGCGGCGCGAGCAACACCGCGAGCGCCCAGGCCACGCCCACCAGGATGATCTCTACCCAGGGTGGAATAGCGCGAGGCAGGTAGGTGATGCGCACCGCGACCATCGTAGCTAATAGAGCACAGGCCGCGAACGCTCCACGCCGCGACCCTAACCTGATGCTAGCCGGCACGGTGAACAAAGCCAACACCGCCGCCCACAGCACAGCCTCCAGGACGATGTCGCCCCTGGACCGCTCCGACTCCAACCTGACCCAGTCTATCGCCACGCCCACTTCGTTCCCCTCGGCATCGGGGCGCGTCTCCGACCTGATCTCGATCTGCACGTGTGCCGGGTCCAGGTACGGGTTGGGTATCTTGCGCGTATCCAGGGTGGCTTGCACCAGGGTGAAATCACCGGCTGCTCTGAACCGGGTGGCGGGTGCTCCATTGACTACGAGCGTGCCGCTAATCGGCTGCCCGCCTGCGGGGTCGGCAGCCAGGCGCGCGCTCACGTGCACGTGCCTGCCCAGGTTTGCCATGTAGGGATAGGTGAAGAACGCCTGGCCGCCCGTCAGGTTGTACGTCGTGCCGTCGGGTGACTGTTGGAGGGGGCGCAGGCCGTAAGTAAAATCG
>JBAURA010000518.1:0-2081 GCA_049580985.1 Chloroflexia bacterium | reverse complement strand
GTATTGAGGCATGCCTTGCCCTACTAGCGCATTCTATCCTGGCAAGTCATTTCCATCATGAGCCGCCGGGGCGTCGCGCTCTCAAGCACCCGGTTGGCATGCGAAAGTATCTGCATTGGAAGGACGGCCCCATGACCAAGCGTTTCTTCATCTCTGCAATCCTGGCGACCCTGCTCACTGTCCTCCTCTTCGCCGCCACGGCCATCTTCGCCAACGGCACGCTGGCAGGCCCCACTGGCGCGCCGGGCTACGCGGTTGCGGTCCAGGGCGAAGGCAAAACCGGCGCTGACGAGCAAGCATACGGCACCTGGTCCGATATCGCCCCTCTCCCCACCATCTCTGTCGATGAATTCTACCCCTGCGAGCCTACCCCCTGCACTCCCCAGGGCATAAACGTGCCCGCCCGCATAAAGCGCGGCGCGGGCGCGGCCTACCCACCCAACGGCAAGGTCTACCTCTTCGGCGGCAGGCACGGCCTCGACAGCATCGAGGACTTCCCGTTGCGCTGGATATTCGAGTACGACCCCGCCGCCAACACCTGGACGCGCAAGACCGCCCTTCTCGATGGCAAGGAGACCCGCGAGCGCTACGTCGCCAACATGGTGGCGGCGGTGCTCACCGACACCAGCGGCCCGCGCATCTACGTGGTCGGCGGCAGCAGCATCGATTCGGTCCCCACGCCGAAGGTGCGCGTATACAACCCCACCGCCGATAGCATCACTACCCTCTCAGCCGGTGATAACTGGCCCGCGAACCCTGCCCGCGTGCCCGGCGGCTCGGCTGTCTACCAGAACAAGCTCTACGTCTTTGGCGGCTTCTCCTCGCTGGGCGCGGGCGCGGTCTTCAGCGGCACCTGGCGCTTCGACCCTATGGCTCCCTCCGGCTCTCGCTGGACCCAGATGGCGAACCTGAACGTGGCGCGCGGCTACATCGCGGGCGCTGTGGTCGATGGCAAGCTCTATGCTATCGGCGGCAATACGTGGGACTCGGCCACCCGCCAGCTCGTGCCCAACAACACCGTCGAGATGCTCGACCTGTCGCAGCCCAGCCCCACCTGGGTCACCGTGGCCTCGCTCCCCACCGCTCGTGGCGACCTACGGGCCTGGGCCTACGATACCGGCACAGGCTATGAGATCTCAGGCATGATCATGGTGGCCGGTGGCCCCTACCCTACCCCCGACGGCAATGCCTACCGGTATGACCCCACCGTGAACTCGTGGTCTACGGTCCCCAGCATGCTCCACCCTACCCGCAACTTCGCCGCCGCCCAGCTAAACGGCTACCTGTATGCTATTGGCGGCTACGACTACAGTGGAGGCACGCCTAACGGCGCGAACTTCGCCCAGCGTTACGACGCTCGCACGCCCCTCGGCAGCCCCACCCCCACCCCTACGGGCACCATCCCCACCGCCACTCGCACCTCCACCAGCACGAGCACTCCCAGCATGACGCCTACCGTGTGCAGCGCCAACTACGCATGGGTCGCCACCACCGGCACTATCGTGCCAGGCACCACCGACATTGGCAACCACACCGACGACGGCATGACGTTCGTCAGCCTGCCTTTCCCGGTCACCTTCTACGAGCAGACGTACAACAGCGTCAACATCTCGTCCAACGGCAACGCCCAGTTCGTCAACAACGACGGCTGGTACGATAACGACTGCCTCTACAGCACCATCCTGGGCGATTACGGTATAGCGCCTTACTTCGACGACCTGCGCACCGATGGAGAGAACGAAGGCATCTTCACCCTCGTGCAGGGCAGCGCGCCCAACCGCGTCTTCTATATCGAGTGGCGCGCCCAGTATTACGATACCGGCGATCCCGCCAATATCGAGCTGGTACTCTATGAGAACGGCGGCAAGATCGAATTCATCTACGGCAAGGTAATCCTGGGGAACAGCAGTAGCACCGTGGGCTTGCAGAAGAACACAGGCACCTTCGCGCAGTATGCATGCAACGGCACAGGTGGCGCGATCACTCCGAACTTACGTCTCGTCTGGACGCAGGTGGCGTGCCCCACAGCCACGGCTACGCTTACGCCCACCCTCACCGCCACTCTTGTGCCCGAAGTTACA
>JBAURA010000517.1:0-1758 GCA_049580985.1 Chloroflexia bacterium | reverse complement strand
ACCCAATATTGCCTTTAATGCTCATAAACCCTCCTCTACCCTTTACCACCCTGTTTTGTTTGCATTCTAAGCAGGGTCAGCAGGCGCATCACACGCCCATTCGTGATGCGTTTGAGCAGCCGTCGCTCTCTGGCAAGCGCACCTTCTAACCCCCGCGCCCAATCTTCCAGGTCCGCGATTTGCCGGTTCTTGGCTTCTATCACCTCGTGCAATCGCTCGATGTGGCCTTGTAAGATCTCAGCATGCTTGGGCTGGCCCGAAGCCAGGCCCGCCGCTACCAGGGCTTTGCGCACGAGACCATCGCGCGCCTGATCTATACCGGCGTCCGCGCTGCCTGCCGCGCCATCTGATTTGGTAGCGATCAAGGTCACCAGCTCCACCCTGTCGGGGAAAGCCGAGGCGAGCTTCTCATAAAGACGGTCCACGGCATGCGAAGTGCGGTAGTAAGCGGGTAGCGCGAGATCGCTTGTCAGGAACTGTAAGAAGGAAAGGATGTCGAGCGCATAGAACCGGCTCGAAAAGCTGACCAGCTCAAAGTTGTCGAGGACCGCCCCGATCACGTCTTCGCTTCCTGCCCCTTCCAACTCGGAGTGCGAAGCTGTGGGCAGGCCCTGTAGGTCGTCCAGGCTACCATCGCGGTAAGCGGGGAAAAGCTCGGCCTCGGCCCACTCGATCAGCGCCCACTTCATAGTCTGCAAAATCGGATCGTCGCGCACGTGCTCGTCCACGGCTATGCCGCCCCCGTCCTTCAGCCACGAGCGGACCACGCCCAATTCGTCCCGCAACCGGGGTATATGGTGCAGAGAATGGAAGGCTAATACGGCGTCGAACACTTCCGGCTTGAACGCGATAGCCCCTTGCGCGGCGCAAATATACTCCATGTACTCGCCCTGCGCGATGGCATATCGCTTGGCGAGCCGCACGCTACGTGCCGCCGGGTCGAAAGCGACGATGCTATGTCCGTGGCGAGCAAAATAGAGGCTGTTCCAGCCTGTGCCGCACCCGATTTCGAGTATATATTTCGCGGGATGAATCAGGGGGTGCTCTTCGAGAAACAACTGTACCCCCGGCAGGTCATTGCGTAGCGCCCTGGCGGGGTCCGAGATGCCCACCCCGGAGGTCAAGAACGGTGCCGCAGGCTCTCGCATATCGAAATAACCGAGATGCCCCTTGTCCCACATGAAGCCGTACCACCCTCCCCAAAAATCGGCTTCGCTCTTGAGGTCGTCAGGGAAAAGTTGCTCAAAGATCGGCACGTACTCCGTTACCGGGTACTTCCTGCCACACGCTCTGCACAGGATCGTGCCTTCTTTGACCTCCTCGACCGCGCCCTCCTTATATTGGATGGTATCAAGTTCCTGGGCCTCAAGCGTCAGATCCGGGGCAAGGCAGTCCCTCGCCGGGCATAGAAGAATGTCGAGCAGCTGGGGTTTCATGCCCACATGGTACAATAAAGCATGGGCATTCTGCTACCCGCGGCCCTCGCGCTGCTGGCCCTCGCCATCCCCATAATCATCCTCTACATGCTCCGCTTGCGGCGGGAAGAACTGAGCATCTCATCCTCCATGCTCTGGCGGCGCGCCTTGATGGACCGCACCGCCAACGCCCCCTGGCAGCGCCTTCGCCGCAACCTCTTGCTCCTCCTCCAACTCCTCCTCCTGCTCCTGCTGGTGCTCGGCTTGGCGCGCCCATTTGTGTCGGCGCGCACCGGCGTGGCAGGCAACCTGGTGCTGGTGCTCGACGCCTCGGCCTCCATGC
>JBAURA010000516.1:0-1787 GCA_049580985.1 Chloroflexia bacterium | reverse complement strand
ACTGACAACCGACAACAAGAATGCCCATATACATTAAATCACCAAAGGAAATCGAACTAATGCGCCAGGCCGGGCGCATCGTCGCTCAGACTTTGCACCTCCTCGCTGAGCACGTCAAGCCCGGCGTCACCACCGGCGAGCTAGACGACCTTGCCTACCGCTACATCAAGTCGCAGGGAGCCATCCCCACGTTCAAGGGCTACCACCCCTTCCCTAATATCCAGCCCTTCCCCGGCTCCATCTGCGCCTCCGTCAACGAAGAGATCGTGCACGGCATTCCCGGCAAGCGGGAGCTTCGTGAAGGCGACATCATCGCCCTCGACTGCGGCGTGATCTACAGGGGCTGGCAAGGCGACTCCGCCGTCACCGTCGCGGTAAATAGCATCACGCCCCAGCTACAAAAGCTGCTGGAGGTGACGAAAGCTTCTCTGCAAGCAGGTATAGAGCAGGCGCAATCTCGCAATCGCGTTGGCGACATCTCCCACGCCGTCGAGCAGCGAATCAAGCGTGACGGCAATTACGGTATCGTGCGCGAATATGGCGGCCATGGCCTGGGCCGGCGCTTGTGGGAAGAGCCATCCGTCCCAAACCACGGCGAGCCTCGCAAGGGCGATAAGTTACGCGCAGGCATGGTGATCTGCATCGAGCCGATGGTCAATCTGGGCGGCGACGAGACCGAAACCCTGGGGGATGGCTGGACCGTCGTCACCAAAGACCGCAAACCCTCGGCCCACTTCGAGCACACCGTGGCAATCACCGAAAATGGCCCCGATATTTTGACTTTACCATGATCTTATGATATAATTAGCGTTTGGTGCGTCCTTTTTGCGGAAATGACAAAGAGAACGTGTTTCGGGACTATAGATCATAGACGATACTAACTTTCGTCCTTCGATGAGCGTAGCGAACTAGCGTCCTTCGTCCCAAGAAAAGCACATTGACAGATAAGAGCGAAACCAGGGTAGAAGGCAAGATCGCGGAGCCAACGCCGAACGGCACATGGCGCGTGCAGCTAGACAACGGCCACATGGTCATGGCCCGGCTGGACGACAAGCTGAGGCTGAACGCGGTACGTGTTATCCCAGGCGACCGTGTGGCGCTTGTCCTTTCTCCCTACGATCTCACCAGGGGCCGCATCGTAGAGCGGTTACGGCAGGTGAAGTAAGGGGTTGACAGGGGCCTTCCCTGTCCGGGGTGTTGGGGGTGTCCCCCAATTCTCCTTCTATGAAATAGGAGAAACGAGAAATGAAAGTACGAGCATCAGTAAAGCCTCGCTGCGCCAAATGCAGAGTCATCAAGCGCGCAGGCGTAGTGATGGTTATTTGTAGCGACCCAAAGCACAAGCAGAGGCAAGGGTAATTACGAATTACGAATTACGAATTACCAGTAACAAAAGATGGTAATTCGTAATTCGTAATTCGTAATTACCTCTCACGAGGGAGGTATAAGTGGCAAGAATCGCCGGTATAGACATACCCCGCAACAAGCGGGTAGAAATAGCGCTCACCTATATCTTCGGCATAGGGCCGACCAGCGCCAAGCAGATCGTTGCCAAAACCAACGTGGACCCTGACACCCGCGTGAACAACCTCACCGAAGAAGAGGTGAACCGCCTCCGCGAGGTAGTGGACAAAGAGTACACGGTCGAGGGCGATTTGCGCCGCCAGGTCAGCATGAACATCAAGCGCCTGATCGAGATCAAGTGCTATCGCGGCGTAAGGCACGCACGCGGCCTGCCGGTCCACGGGCAGCGCACCCGCACCAACGCGCGTACCCGCAAGGGACCG
>JBAURA010000515.1:0-4468 GCA_049580985.1 Chloroflexia bacterium | reverse complement strand
TCCGTCTTGGCTACCCAACTAGGAAGTTAGTTCAAAACCCGTGATTCCTCCCCTCCGGTAAGGGGATTCGCGAACGCGCTTCACGAGGTTTTGAAACACGCTCTAAAATCCGCATTCAGATCATCGTCCGTCGATGTACACATCCTTCAAATTCAACAGGCCCATTGGCGTGATCTGCAAGCCCTTTACATACGGCTTCACAAGCCGGTAGTCTACCGAATAGTAGAGCGGCACCGCCGGGAAATCGCGCAGGATGCGGTCCTCGATCTGAGCGTAGTCGATCAGCCGCTTCTTGATATCCTTTTCCGAAGCCGCCGTATCGAGCGCGGCGTCCACGTCGTCGTTCCTGTACCCGAAGCTGTTGCCGGGCGAATCGGACCTGAACAGGCTATCCAGTATGCCCGCCGGGTCCGGGTAGTCGGCTATCCAGGTGAGCGTGAACATCGGGTACTCGCCCCGGTCCAGCCCTTCCAGGTAGTCGCTCCATTCGACCTGGTGCACCTCAAGGTCTATCTCCAACGTCGTGCTGAGCACGTCCTGTAGCATCGGCCCAAGCCCGTCGCCGCTCGAATAGAGACGCAGCTTCGGCAGGTTCTCAGCCGACTTATACGTGGACTCGGCCAGCAGCTCCCGCGCGCGGGTCACGTTAAACCCCAGGTCGCCGGTCTCAGGGGGTACGTAGCCGGCCACGTCGGGGGGCACGAACCCGCCCGCCTGCCGCACCCGCTCCTGGAACATCACGCGCGCGATCCGCTGCCTATCGATCACCCGCGACAGCGCCTCGCGCACCTTCGGGTCGTCAAACGGCTTCTGCCGTATGTTGAAGCCTACGTAAGTTACCGACAGGTCGGGCACCGACTGCAACTCCTTCGAGAGTGGGTTATTGCGGTCGGTCACGCGCTCCAGGTCGTAGATCCCAACGCCCGCCACGTCAAGCCCGCCGGTCTCGTACTGTTGCAACTGCCCGGTGGCGTTGGCCCCCATCCAGATGTTCACCCGCTCCAGCTTCGCCCTCCCGCCGTGATAACGCTCGTTAGCCACCAGTACCATGTGCTGGTTATGCTCCCAACGCTCCAGCCGGAACGGACCCGTGCCCTTGGGGTCGTCGGTCCAGGCGTCCCCCGACTCCACGTTAGTCCTCTGCACGACGAACGATGGGCCGCTGGTCAGCTTCGACAGGAAATACTGCCTGGGCGCTTCCAGGATGATCACAAGCGTGTATGGATCGGGTGCCTGCACCCCTGAAATCTCCTGCGCCCTCCCCGCCAGCTTGTCCTTCACGCCCACGATATCGTCCAGGTAGAGACCGGCGGGCAGCGTCTCAGGCGGCATCGCGCCCGCCAGCCTGGGGTCGGCGGCCCGCTCTATCGAGTACTTGAAGTCGTTGGCAGTGACCTCCTGCCGGTCGGGGAAGAGCACCCCGCGCCGCAAAGTGAAGGTGTAAGTCGTGCCGTCAGCCGACACCTGCGGCATGGCAGCCGCCACGTCCGGCACAATATTGAGGTCGTTATCGAACATCACCAGTCCGCTGAAAAGTTGCCGGATGATGAAATGCGAATATGAATCCGATGCCAACGCCGGGTCAAGCGACGGCGGGTCGTCAACGCTACCCGCGATATTCAGATCGCCCGGCACCTGCGGTATAACCGTCAGCCCGGACGAAGCCCCAGGCGTGGGAGAGCCGGGCGGCCCGTTCGGCGCGCCTCCATCCTGGAACGGCCAGCAGCCGGTCAGTAAAACCAGCACAATGGCAGCGGACAGCAAACCACTCCGCCACCTCTTACGAGCAAAGAAGGATCGAGCACACACGCTAGTAAACCTGGACAACAAGCACTCCTCTCACATAGCCGCCGGGGCCTGCACCCATTGTAGCACCCGCCAATCCGCGCGGTCAAGAAATCCGCCGAAGCGCGAAACGCGAAACGCGAAACGCGAAACGTAAAACGTAAGCATAAGGATCATGTATGAAAAGAGTGCAACGGTAGATTATTTACTGGGTAGCGCAAACCAATTATGAGCTTGTATGCTGAACGCAGTGAAGAATCTCGTCCCTGTCGTATGATCGTGGGGTCAAGATTCTTCACTGCGTTCAGAATGACAAAGGCGATTTGGTCGGTTTCGTACTGGCTTTGCTCTCTTTTCAGCATAAGTCAAACGTAAAGACGCAGATCGCAAAAATCTGTCTTCCCACGGGAATACATTAAGCGGAAAGACAGATTCGAGTGGGTGGGAACTTCACTTCGGATGGACATTCCTTAAGTCCGAAGTGAAGTCTATGTGGAAGGGGGGACCTAACCTCCAATGGAATTTCCCTAAAGTTGGAGGTTAGGTTTGCCCTCATGCCTCATGCCTCATCCCTCATGCCCTCTTACGTTTTGCGTTTTGCGTTTTGCGTTTCGCGTCTCGCGCTTCGCGTTTCGCGTTTCCGCCCCCGCCCCCACCACCCAATCTGATATACTATACATATGTGCGGCATCGCGGGCATTTACAACACCGATGGGCAGCCTGCCGATAGAGGCGTGCTGGCGCGCATGTCGGGCGCAATCGCGCATCGCGGCCCCGACGGCGAGCATTTTTTCTTCGACGATGAAGCGGGTGCGGGCATCGCGCACCGCGCCCTGCGTATCATCGACCTGTCGGACGCCGCCAAACAGCCTATGACCAACGAGGACGGCTCCCTCCAACTCATCTTCAACGGCGAGATCTACAACTATATAGAGCTTCGCCCGGTGCTCGAAGCGCGCGGCCACCGTTTCTCATCACACTCCGACAGCGAGACGATCCTGCACGCCTACGAGGAGTGGGGGCCTGAATCTCTCCATCGCTTCAATGGCATGTTCGCCTTCGCCCTCTGGGACAGCCGCCGCCGTACCCTCTTCATCGCCCGCGACCGCGCGGGCGTCAAGCCCCTCTATTACCGCTGGCACAACGGCACGCTCGTCTTCGCCTCCGAGATCAAGGCCCTCCTCCAACACCCCGACATAACACCCGAACCCCACATGCCCGCCATCACCGAGTACATGAGCGCCATGTACACCACCGGCGAGCACACGTGGTTCCGGGGCATCAACAAGCTCCTGCCCGGACACTACGTGCTCGTCACCCCCGAATCTCTTACGGTCCGCCAGTGGTGGGACCTGACGACGGAAGAAGACGAGCTTGGCGCGCGCTCGGAACGCTACTACATCGACATGGCGCGCGAGCTACTGGAAGACTCGGTTCGCCTGCGCCTACGCTCTGACGTGCCGCTCGGCTCGCACCTAAGCGGCGGGCTGGACAGCAGCGCCATCGTGGCCCTCCTGAGCCAACAGCTTGGCACCGCAGGCGAGAGGCTGCGTACCTTCTCAGGCGCTTTCGCCGAGGGCGAGGAATACGACGAGCGCCGCTACATCCACGCCGTCGCGCGCCGCTACCACACCGATCACCGCGAGACCCTGCCCACAGCCGCCGACCTCCCGCGCCTCCTCGACAAGATCACCTGGCACATGGACGAACCCGCCGCCGGGCCGGGCATCCTCCTCCAATGGGCCGTATGTAAGCTTACCCGCGAATCCGGCGTGATCGTGGTCAACGGCGGCCAGGGCGGCGACGAAGCCTGGGGCGGCTACTTCGGCTACATACCCGCCTACCTCCGCACTCTCATAACCCAGGCGCGCCGCCACCCCACCCTCGCGCCCGAACTCGTACGGGACGCCCTCACCCTCCTGCGCCGCCCCCACCTCCGCGCCAGCCTCACCAATGCCCTCCGCTCAGGCCGTCGCGGCAGACTCCACGCCGAGACCACCGTGGGCCCCTGGGCAGGCGACCGCTTCGCCGACGATAATTACGAATTACGAATTACGAATTACGACAGCAACAACAAATCCGCATTCCGCATTCCGCATTCCGCATTAGCAGCCGTGATGCGCTACGACCTCAAGTGGTACCTCCCCGCCCTCCTACAGGTGGAGGACCGCACCAGCATGGCCTTCGGGCTGGAGTCCCGCGCCCCTCTGCTAGACTACCGCCTGCTGGAGCACGCGGCCTCCGTACCCGGCCCCCTCAGGATGAAGGGCCTGCGCATGAAGCACATCCTGCGCGAAGCCACAGCCGACCTTCTACCCAAATCCGTCTATCGGCGCACCGACAAAAAGGGCATGCCTACCCCCATCGCCCCCTGGTTCCGCGACCAACTGGCCCCCTGGCTTCGCAGCACCCTCACCTCACCCGAAACCGCCGCCACCGGCCTCTTCTCAGAACACTACATCAATAAGGCTATACAGCAGCACCTCTCAGGCCAAAAAGACCGCAGCCACGACCTCTGGAAGCTCCTCAGCGTCCTCTCCTGGTGGCGCACCTACATCACATCCCCACAACCCACCCACAAAGTTCATGCAGACCCTGAACCTCTAGTTCTTGCGACCCACCTCTCTTAGCACCCACGTATTCCCAATCCCCAATCCCTAATCCCCTAATCCCTAATCCCTGG
>JBAURA010000514.1:0-2139 GCA_049580985.1 Chloroflexia bacterium | reverse complement strand
CCCTAATCCCCTAATCCCCAATCCCCTAATCCCCAATCCCTTAACCCCCTAATCCCTGACCCAGATTTTCGCCGCCAGGTCTTCAGGCAGAGTGACTGTGCGGTCGTCCTGGGTGCGGTCGCCTCTGGGGGTGACTTGTACGCTAAGGATGTGCTCCTGCCGGTCGTTGGATAGCACCAGCACTTTTGCGCCCGGCATGATGTCCATCTCCCCTAGCTGTGTGAGGACGGCCGTTTCGTCTTCGACCACCTCCGAGATCAGCAGGACCTTCATCCGGTTACCTTCGGGGACGGAGTTGAGGCGCACGGCGTGCTGCTCGCGCAGGTATTCCAGCGTGTTGAAATTGCCCATAGGGATGGGGTTGCCGTGGGGGCAGGTGCGCGGGTTGTTCAATAGCTGCATGAGGTGCGCCTCTATCTCAGGCGACATCCCACGCTCCATGTTGTGCGCTTCTTCGTGTGCCTGCACCCAATCCATGCCCAGCACGTCCACCAGGAACCGCTCGGCCAGGCGGTGCTGGCGCAGCAGGGCCTCGGCCTCGGCCTTGCCTTGCTCGGTCAGTTCAATCCCCGCTCCCGACCGTCCTCTGCCGCGCCCCGGCATGCTAATGAGACCGTCCTTCTGCATCCGTTCCAGCGTTTGGGCCACGTTCGGAGCAGATACCCCGAACTTCTCGGCCAGCCTCACGCCCACCACGGGGTCGCCCTCCACCGTCAAGTTATAGATAGTCTCCAGGTATTCACGTGTAACGGGAGTTGTGGACATCTTAGTGTCCTTTCTTGCAGTCGTATAGCAATATCGCAGCCCCACCGCAAAAGCATTGCCAGTATAGCCGCAGGCGATCTCCTTGTCAAAAGGATGCGTAAGGACGAAAGACGAAAGACGAATGACGAATTGAACCACAACGACATAAAGACCACAGAGATCGTAAAGGTTTCCAGGATTCTTATGTTTTACACCATCATTGGTCCATCGTCCATCGTCCATCGTCGGGTTTCAATGCTTCATTGGGTGAAATCCTTTTTGGTGCGGCATACGTAATACTTCTTGCAACTCGTTGCAAATAGCGGTATATTGCTATTGAGCGTTTATCAGGCTGCAATCTTTACTCTAAGCTCGGAGGCTATCATGTTGTCGGCTGTTTTGGCCCCGCTTGCCATGCACATACCGGATGGTTTTCTCTCCATATCGGTGTCTATCGTGCTCTGGATTGTGTCTATCGTGGTTATCGCTTATGCACTTACCCGTGTAAACACGGAACTTGGCGAGCGCCAGGTCCCTTTGATGGGAGTCATGGCGGCGGCGATCTTCGCCGGGCAGATGCTCAACTTCCCCATTTCGGGCGGCACGTCGGGCCACCTGATCGGCGCCGCGCTTGCTACTATCATCCTTGGCCCCTGGGCTTCCATCCTTGTGATGACCAGTGTGGTCGGCATCCAGGCGCTGCTGTTCCAGGATGGTGGGCTGTTGGTGATGGGCGGCAATATCTTCAATATGGCGATCCTGGCAACGGCTATCTCTTACGCTATTTATACCCTGGTCAAAAGGCTTGCGGGTAACTCGCGGCTGAGCGTGCTGGCAGGTGGATCTGTGGGGGCGTGGCTGTCCGTCTTCATAACCTCGCTGGCGGTCGCTTTGCAACTGGCAGTCTCAGGCACGTCACGGGCGGATGTGGCGCTGCCGGTCATGGCCGGAGTACATGCCGTTATAGGCATCGGTGAGGGCCTTATTACATTGGGCGCGCTGGCTTTCCTGTTAGCCACCCGCCCCGACCTCCTGAAGATGGGCGGCGAGAAGCAAAAGGGCGGCGGCCTTGTCGTGGCGGGGGGGCTGGTGATCGCGCTGGCGCTGGCGGTCCTGTCGCCAATCGCTTCGACCAACCCCGATGGCCTTGAGTACGTCGCCGAACAGAGCGGCTTCCTGGCTAAAGCCGAAGGCCCTTCCTACCAACTCATCCCCGACTACGCTTTCCCCGGTATAGGCAGCCCTGAGCTAGCCACCATTATGGCCGGGATCGTCGGTGTGATCGTCGTCTTCGGCGTGTCCTTCGCCGTGGCCTACGCTCGGAAGCGGAGAACGGCGTAGCCGGTTGTCGGTTGTCAGTTGCCGGTTGTCGGTTGTCAGTTGCCGGTTGTCAGT
>JBAURA010000513.1:0-7521 GCA_049580985.1 Chloroflexia bacterium | reverse complement strand
CCCTAATCCCTAATCCCCAACTCCTCACCACCCTACCGTGCCCGGCAGCCTGGGAAGAAGGTGTTGGAGACTATCTTGGCAATCTGCCCGCGCGTGGTGAGGTGGTTGGGCCTGAAGTATGGGCGGTAGTCGGGCGGGACGCATGGCTCCGGGTTGCCGCAGGAGTAACCTTGTATGACATTTCTGAGGGGCGCTGCCAGGCGCTCGATCCAGGGCCAGAAGGTGCTGCCGGGCGGCACATCCTCGAAGTTCTGTTGGTCCGGCGGGATGGGGTCGTTGATATTGGCCGCCTGGGCCACGATCTTACAGATCTGGCCTCGTGTCGCGCCAGCATTAGGGCGGAAGTAGGGCCGGCTTTGCTGGTCGCAAGGCTCGCCTGGGCCTCCACATGGGTAGCCCGCGATGTAGCCGAGGTCGTACAGCCGCACGATATAGTTGTGGAACGTGCTGCCGAACGGCACATCCGCGAACGGCTCCATGCCGGACGCACCCTGCCAGCCGGTGGCAAGCACCACCACTTTAGAAAGCTGACCGCGACTGACGCTGGCCGAGGGCCTGTAGTAAGAGGGGTTGTCGGGTGGTATGCACGGCTCGCCCGGCCCGCCACACGCGTACCCGCCTACGATCTCCTGGCAGGCCAGGCAGCGCACGAACTCGTAGAAAGTGCTCCCTGGCGGCATGTCGGCAAAGACTACCTCGCAGCCTGAGATGGCGGTAGCCGTCACCAGGGGGGTAGGGGTATAGGTGGAGGTCGGGCCGCAGGGTGTGGGCACGGGCGGCGGGTAGATCAGCACGTAGTCGTTGTTGGTTTCATCCCGCTCGCCCACGTTGTTGTTGAAATCCACCGTCAGGGTGAAGGGGTGGCGGGTAGTCCAGCTACCTGGCAGGCATGGGCCAACCTCGCAGCTATAGGAGTACGAATCGCTGCTGCCCTGTAGGTCGGGCACCGGGAAATCGAGGTATTCGCCTATGTTGTTCGTGAGGCGCATCGTGGAAGTGGGGGCGTAGGAGGACGGTTGCCCGGTCATGATGGTTGTCAGGCGCAGCACCGGGGCGGGGCATACGGCGACCCAGGAGAGGTTGCCCGTGAGGTCGGGGCGGGCGTCCTGGGTAGGGGATGTCTGTGGGCTGGATGTGCCGGTAGGGGTCTGTTGCGTGGGGCTGGTGGTAATGGTGCGCGGAGGGGTGGGCGTGGCGGTCCCCGGCGTGGCGGTGCCATTGCCGATGTAGCCGAGCGTGTAGGCAGCGCCCAGGATGGCTTCCGCTACGAGCGGCGCGCCGTTGAAGTGAGTATCGTCCACGCTGGCAGCGCCCATGAGCCACACCGAGGCCGGATAGTACGCTTCGTAGTGAGCGTTGGGATAGTTCTCGTTGCCGGCTTCGTAACCGTGGTAGCCCCCGTAGTAGGTATCTACGCATATAGGGAACTCCGGGCAGATGTTATTGCGGCGGACCTGCCAGGCGGCCTGGGCCTCGGCGGCGGTGTTGTAACGATTTATGTAACCTGCGGTGGGGTGGCTGAAAAAGCCATAGGGGTTGCAGTCGTTGATGTAGCGATTGCCGGGCGTGCCGTAAGGCCCCAGGCAAGACCAGTCGGTGTAGTTCGTGACGATGTAATTGAGGATGATATACTCAGGGTCCGAGCCGGGCGTGGGAGTAGGGGTAGAAGTGAACGGCGCGCTGGCACTGATCGAGAAGATCTGCTCCGGGGGCGTGGAGGCAACCGTGCGTATAGGGCTGCTCGCCTGGCCGGGGGAGGCGAGCCAGAGCAGGGCCGCCACGAGGGCAAGCAGGGCTGACGGCAAGACCAAAAGGCGTGGCGTTTGCATAGCTCCCTCCTTGCGATAAGGTAGAACAACGCATCCTGATTTTAGCACAAGATAGCTCCAATTGGACATGCCAAAACGGAGACAAGAGGGAAGAATCTGCCGGCACGCCGCTTGACAGGTGTGCAATAATGTGCGTAAGATTACAGTTACACATCAAATTGATAGCGAAGGGAAGAGGAAGATCAAAAGAGATAATGCCAACTACCAAGAAAACTACAGGCACCAAGAAGAGCACAACCGCGAGCAAAAGCAGAAACACGGCGGCTTCCAGGAGCAAAAGCACGCGCTCGACTTCGGCTCGCACTACACGCAGTGATACGCCGGTCGTCAGGGGGAACATGAACCTGGTGATCGTCGAGTCGCCAGCCAAGGCCAGGACGATCAAGAAGTACCTGGGGCGCAACTTCTCCGTGGAGGCGAGCATGGGGCACGTGCGCGACCTGCCCAAGTCTACGCTGGGCGTGGACGTGGAGCGGGGGTTCGCGCCTCAGTACGTCGTGCCACGTGACAAGAGCAAGACGGTCAAGGACCTGAAGGGGAGGGTGCAGGCGGCGCGCGCCGTCTACCTGGCGACCGACCCGGACCGCGAAGGGGAGGCCATCGCCTGGCACGTGCGCGAGGTGACGGGCGCTGGCAGCGGCGGCCAGCCGGTGTACCGCGTGGAGTTCCACGAGATCACGCCGGGGGCCGTGCAGGACGCTGTTGCCCACCCACGCGAGATCGACATGCGCATGGTGGACGCGCAACAGGCGAGGCGCGTGCTGGACCGCCTGGTCGGCTACAGGCTATCGCCCCTCCTGTGGAAGAAGATACGGCGCGGGCTGTCGGCGGGCAGGGTGCAGAGCGTGGCCGTGCGCCTGGTGGTGGAGCGCGAGCGCGAGATCGAGGCGTTCGTGCCCGAGGAGTACTGGTCGATAGAGGCCGACCTGAGCAAGCGGCCGGCGGGCAAGAAGAAGGACGCTTTCCACGCGGCGTTGGCACAGGTGCGCGGCAAGAAACCGGCGCTGACGAACGCCGAGGAAGCCGGTGAGGTCATGTCCGCCCTCAAGGGCGCGGAGTACGCGGTGGAGAGCGTCAAGAAGCGGGAAGCCCAGCGGAGGCCGTCGCCACCCTTCACCACGTCCACTTTGCAGCAGGAGGCCTCGCGCAAGCTGAACTTCGCGGCGCGCAAGACGATGCTGATCGCCCAGCAATTGTACGAAGGCATAGAGTTAGGGGTGGAAGGCTCCACCGGCCTGATTACGTACATGAGGACCGACTCGACCAACGTGGCGAGCGTGGCGCAGGCCGAGGCGCGCGAAGTAATAGCGGATCGGTTCGGCAAGGAGTACGTGCCGGCCTCGCCCACTGTGTACGCGCGCAGGAACCCACGCGCCCAGGAAGCGCACGAGGCAATTCGCCCCACGCTGACGAGGCGCGACCCCGATAGCATCAAGCAATACCTGTCGTCGGACCAGTACAAGATGTACAAGCTGATCTGGCAGCGGTTCATCGCCTCGCAGATGGCGAACGCCATATTCGATCAGACGGCGGTGGATGTGGGGGCGGGAGTTGGGAACGAGGGACGGTGGACGACAGACGATGGACGGCCCCGGCGACCTTATACGTTCAGGGCTAACGGATCGGTGATCAAGTTTCCAGGGTTCATCTCGGTGTACCGTGAGGGGCACGACGCGGGGGACGCGTCGGACGAGATGGACCAGGCGGCGCTCCCCCCACTAACCGAGAGCGAGTTGCTGGACCTGCTCAAGCTGTCGCCCGAGCAGCACTTCACCAAGCCGCCGCCCAGGTATACCGAGGCTACGCTGGTGAAGACGCTGGAGGAGCAGGGGATCGGCAGGCCGTCCACCTACGCGCCGATCCTGTCCACCATCCAGGACCGGGGCTACGTGGTGAAAGAGGAGAAGCAATTCACGCCCACCGACCTGGGGATCGCGGTCAACGACCTGCTGGTGGAGCACTTCCCCGATATAGTGGATGTTGGCTTCACCTCCAACATGGAGGAGGAGTTGGACGAGGTGGCGTCGGGGGATAGGCGCTGGCAGCCGGTGATCTCGGAGTTCTACGGGCCTCTGGAGACCGCCCTTGCCATCGCTGAGAAGAGCGTGGGGCGGATCGAGGTGGCGAGGCCGGAGCCTGAGAAGGTGGGCGAGCTATGCCCGGAGTCGGGGCACGAATTGGTGATCAGAGAGAGCAGGTTCGGGCCGTTCATCGCGTGCTCAGGGTTCCCGAAGTGCCGGTACACGCGGCCCATCGTGGTCAGTATGGGCGTGGAGTGCCCCCAGTGCGGCGAGGGTGAGCTAATCGAGAAGAAGAGCAAGAAAGGCAGGGTCTTCTATTCGTGCAGCCGTTACCCCAACTGCGATTTCTCTACGTGGGATAGGCCCGTGCCGCTGCCCTGCCCCCAGTGCGGCGGGCTGATGACGGTCATGGGCCGCACGCAGAAGCAGGACGGCCCGCAGAAGGTGAAGTGCACCCGCTGTGGGCACGTGGCCGAGTGGGACGGCAAAGCGCCGGAGGAGCAAGAGAAGGTGTACGTGGCGAAAGGCGCGTAAAGCGGAGTGGAAGCCCTAAGGCTTCCACTCTTTGCGTATGGTGTCGCGGATCGCCTGGTAGCTCTTGCCTGCCGCGATTGCGTCCTCAATTGCAGGGGCGAAGACAGTGTTGTAGAACTGGCGACCCATGCGGCCCACGATCTCGCGCTCGAAAAGCTGGTCGGTTTGCGGCTCGCCGCCCAGGTCGTGCCACTTGGGCTTGGCGGGTTGTTTGCTTTCTGCTTCTTCTTTGTCGTCCTTCTTGTCATCGGCATGACGCGGCGGCTGAGTGATGGGCGCGCCTCCGTAACGGCGCGAGGCCACTACCTTGGCGACCCACAGGCCGTAGCCCTCGGCCTGGTCTTCGGGCATGCCGTCCTGTATCGCCTTCTGTTTGGTGTATTCCGCGAACACGTCGAACCGGCGGATGGGGGCTTTGGGATTCATATTGGCTCCTATGTAGTGTTTCTTCTACATGGGAGCAAATTTCATTCCACGCCGAATATGCTTAGAGCGCGTTTAAGATGAGTAACCGTTTGGGAGGAATGTGTTATGCGCCAAGCTCGACGGTAAAGCCGCCCGGAGCCTCGACATAGAAGGTGTAGGCGTGATGCCTTTCAGGAAGCGCTACCTCGTATCCGTCGTCTCGCAAGCGTTGGTTGATCTCGTTTACCGTCTCTTCACTCTCTACAAAGAAACCGATATGGAAGTTGCCCGGATAGGTGATTTCGGCCCCCTTACCGGCTTTCATCAACGTCAGGACAAATCCGTCGTCGTCCGTGAGAAAGGCCATGCCGGCGTTGCCTCCCATTTGCCGCATACCATAATATTTTTCCAGGAACGCGCCTGCTGCCCGAACGTCGGTGACGGTAAGATTCAGGTGGTTCAGTTTCACGATCAGGAGCCTCCGCTTTTCGATACGCTGCCGCACTCTACGTAATATGCGATTATAATGCAAAAAAGATCGGTGGGCAATAGAATTTGACACCGTAGAATCGCGGGGCATATAATGGCGCTTAGAAACTAAAGGGTACCGGGCGTGTATTATTGGCATATCGCATACTTTCTATAGCACCTACCTCCTTCTTCTCCGACTACGGCGCGCATGTACGCATCCTGGAGGAGATCACCCATCTCCAACGCCGTGGTCATTCCGTCCTCCTTTGTACATACCACACCGGGACCAACGTCGGCGGCATCGATATACGCCGCTCTATAGACGTGCCCTGGAAGCGGGGCGTGATGGTGGGGTCGTCGCGGCACAAGCTCTATTTCGACATGGCGCTCACGCTTACGGTGCAACAGGCAGCGGCGGATTTCCGGCCCGATATCGTGCACGCGCACATACACGAGGGCGCGCTGCTGGGGTGGACGGTGAGGCAGGCGCGGGGCGTGCCGCTCGTCTTCGACTACCAGGGGAGCATGACGGCGGAGATGGTGGACCACAACTTCATCGGGGAGAAGTCGCCGCTCATGAGGCCACTCAGGTGGCTTGAGCGCAGGATCGACCGGGCGGCGGACGCCGTGATCACCTCCTCACGGAACGCCGAGAGCGCGCTACGGGCCTCCACCGGCGACTATTCGGACAGGATCGTAACCGTGGCCGACGCGGTAAACACCACCACCTTCGCGCCACCTTCCACCGACATAGAACGGGCCGCCGGTAGGGCGCTGAAGCAGTCGCTCGGCATACCGGCGGACCGCAAGGTGGTGGCCTACCTGGGACTGCTCGCACCCTACCAGGGCACCGACCTGCTCCTGGAGGCCGCCTCTATCGTCGTGAACGAATGGGGCCGGCGCGACATCCATTTTCTGATCATGGGCTTTCCGGGCGTCGATACTTACAGGAACCAGGCACATCTGCTGGGCCTCAGCGATTGGGTGGGTTTCCCAGGCAGGATCCCCTATACGGACGCCCCGCGCTTCCTCGCCGTGGGCGACGTGGCGGTCGCGCCCAAGCTGTCGGCCACCGAGGGGGCGGGCAAGATCGGCAACTACATGGCGATGTCGCTGCCCGTGGTGGCGTTCGAGATGCCGATCAGCCACGAATACCTGGGCGACCTGGGCGTATACGCGGAAAGAGGCAACTCACGCCACATGGCCGAGAGGCTGTGCGCCCTGCTCGACAAGCCAACGCATGCCAGGGAGATAGGGCGCGGGCTGAGAGAGAAGGCCGAGCGAGAGCTATCTTGGCACGAAGCTATAGGCAGGATAGAGGACGTGTACGAGAGCGCTATAGCCCGACGCGCGCCCAGGGGTATGAAGGGGCAAGCACAGGCACAAAGCCCGCATATAAATCCACCTGCTAAGTCAAATATGTGAAAAAGCCGGCTCTCACGTTTGGCTACCAGCATGCCTAACCTGCATCGCGGAGAGAAGATCGTCCACCGTCGGGTTGTCTATGGCGCTTTCGCAGACGTGGGCGTACAGGACCTCGCCTTCCGGGTTTACGACGAAATAGCCGCCTAGCTGGTCCCAGTGCTGGATGTGCTCCGGTATCCTGCCGATCTTGATGAAGCCTTTGATCCCCTCCATCACCGACGCGAAGGTATGCGCGTCCACACCTTGCGAAGTGCCCAGGCCGTAGCGCCTGTAGACATCCCTGCCGGGGTCGGAGGCAACCTTGAAGGGAAGCTCGAAGCGGCGCGCCCAGTGCTCGGTGCGGTCTGGCGGATAGAAGGAGACCAGCAGCACCTCGCCTCCCGCCTCCTTGATCTCGTGGTAGTGTGAGCGCAACTGCGCCACATAAGAGAGGCAGATCGTTCAGCCCAGGTGCCTGGCGAATATGACCAGGGTCCTATCCGCCGTCAGGTCACGCAACGTGAGCGTGCTACCTTCAGGTGTGTCGAGCGCAAAGTCGGGTGCGTGTTCCCCTATCGCGGGTGGGTGTGCCGTGGTCATGCCAGTGAATTTGCTCCGGTCAGATTGCATACAGCTCATTCTACTTTACGCGCAAACCCCCGGCAAGGTTCATGGCCTTGACCGTATCAATGCCAAATTGAGTGCTTTGCTAACGAAAGCGTGGAGAGGAAGCCAAGCCTGTGCGTGTCATTTTGAATGAAGCGTCTTGCAAGTTGATGTAAGATTGGTTAAAGGCATTGTAGGGGCGGGTCCCCGTGCCCGCCCTGTGCGTGTTCCACTAAGATCCAGGTAGGCAG
>JBAURA010000512.1:0-4892 GCA_049580985.1 Chloroflexia bacterium | reverse complement strand
AAGCTGCGCTCAGACGAGGCGCGGATGGTTGCCCATTTCGACAAGATGTTCAATAGCTCGTGGGACGATATGAAGGCATTATTTGAGCAGCAGGCCGAACAAGCAGGGGCTGAAGGGCTCTTTACCGCATTGCAATCGGGGCTCCTGGAACTGCACCCATTCGATGTAGCCGGGCAGGACGCTGATGTCGCCAGTCAGTTTGTCTCTGTTATTGGAGATGCTATAGCTGATGGAACGACGTACCCCCTGTTTGATGACTCGACTGGGGGCCTGGTGCAGGCCAGTATTAACGAAGGCAAAATGAAAGTCTCTGACAGCGCAGTGGCGAGAGCCAAGCATGGAGCACTGGTTGGCGACCTATTTGAACGGTTGCCTTTATTTGATAACGCGTCTGTGGAAGAGATACTGGACATACGGCGCGAACTTGAGAAACCTTTGGTGCGTTTTCGCGGAGCCGTAATTGGCTTTGCCGAGCGTATTAAGTCTGCAGCCTGGGATTCCGAGTTCTCATCAGATGCTGAGACCCTTTACAGGCAAGATGTAGCACCCGCCATACTGGACATAGAAGAGACAGTAAAGGCAAACAGAGAACTGACAGCTCTTTTACCTAAGCTCTCAAATGAGTCACTCACTATAGTGGGTGGCTCAGCTATCGGCTGGGTGATCTCGCAGCTAAGCGCCCTACCGGAAATAGCCAGGCATACTCTGGGCGTAGGGATTCCGGCAGCGATCTTGGTCAGCGAAAGTATGAGGGAATGGAGGGAGAAGCATCGTGAGGTAGAACATAACCAGTTGTATTTCTACTACAAAACGAAAACGATGTTGGCGCGCGAGGCAAAGTAAGCTATGGAGCGTGCCCCGGTCAATACCTTAGAGGTATGACCGTGTACTGTTCATCTCGCGGTAAATCTATTGCACAGGGTAGTGCCTTCTGTACACACTGCGGTAAGAATACAGGCCTGACGGTTGGTACGCCTAACGCACCGACAGGTGCAGCCGGTCCTACCGGCGTGATTATGTGTCCTCAATGCAATTGAATTCTTCATTGCATCGAGCGTACGGAATATAGGACCACAGATCTCATTTCATTTTGCCGCGCTTCCAGCCTCATCATTCATCCCATTGGCTTCTCTAGCCAAATCAAGAGTGGAACTTACCTACTTATGACTTGCGCGAGCGTACCAGGCGTACCAGCAGAAGGAGAATGACCAGCACGACGGCACCAGCCGATGCAGCGAGCCAGAAAGCGACGCTGCCCGTCTCCTGGGTAGGCGGCACTTGAGAGGCGCCTGGTGCCGGTGCTGTCTCATCTCGCACGGTTTCCTCTGTGCCGGCCGGGGGCGCGGGTACCGCCACCTGAGGCTCCACTTTGCGCGTTACTTCGCCGTCCGCGCGGTCTTCGATCAGCAGGGGAGGTGCCGGGGCGGCGGACTGCTCCGAGGGCGGAGCCGAAGGCACCTGTATAGGCGCGATGCTCGCCTCCATGCCCGCCACC
This sequence comes from Chloroflexia bacterium, assembly GCA_049580985.1. GTDB lineage: Bacteria > Chloroflexota > Chloroflexia > QHBQ01 > JADMIH01 > JADMIH01. Next base: position 3,397 of record JBAURA010000512.1, on the reverse strand, counting down.
ACCGGCACGTCCGGGTAGAGGAGAGTGCTCGTGCTCGACGGGGTATCGAGAGTGAGAGTCATAGACCCGTCCGCGTACCCGTACACCTGGGCGGTGAGCGGCTCATCTATGTTCACGGTGATGAGCCGCTCCTCCTCCATCACGTAGATGTCGGTACCTGGGATCTCCTCCACCTGCACGCCGTCCGGCAGGAATCCCGAGCGGCGCCCCTGGCTGTCAACCAGCAGCGGATAGACGGGGGACTGGGAGAAGAGGGAGCTAATGCGCTCTCCTATGCCGTTACGCGCATTGGTGATCGCCGAAATCCAGGAGCCTAACCGCCGGCACCCCTTGTTCCCCAGGTTCTCGTAGTTTTTCTCCTGCTCGAACGCGATGTCGAAAGAATCTTTCAGGGCGGAGTAGAGCTTGACCGGGATCTTGAGCCCAACCCCGGCCGCCCACTCCGATTTGAGGTTGAACAATTTCGGCCAATTCTCCAGGACCCACTCCGCCGTCGCGCGCGCCGCGCACCCCACGTCACCCCGAGAGCACTCCAGGTAGGCCTCGGCGAGCGGCTCCAGCAGCACCGCTGCGGCTTCCCCAAGTTCGTCGGCGAGCGGCTTGAGGGCTAGCAATGCGTAGCCAACCAGGCAGTCGTCTATGCCTCCCGGATTGTCGTTGTCCCCGACCTGCAGCGGCAGCGAGAGCGATGCGGTTGCCCCGCCGGAGGTTGGGGTGATCTCAAGGAGCAAGGAGCCATTGGGGACGAGGGAGAAGAAGTTGAGCGGTCCTATGCTGAATAGGTTGGGCCGTCCGGGGGCCATCTCCCGCATGGCGCGCAACCCGTCCGCTGCACTATCGTATGTCATGGGGATGTCGACAGCCTTTCCTTGGGCATCCAGGGCGGTGATTCGCGCCTTATAGTGGCCTGAGAGGGGCGAGTCCCCTGAGTTACGCACGAACACCTTGAGTTCGTAGGTGCGGTAGAGTTGCAAATCGTCCATCGGTAAGAACTCAACGTAGAGTCGCTCGTCCGAAATCTCTGAGCGGGCGGTGTCCATCTCGGTGCCGAAGCTCACGATCTCAAGTTGTGCGGGCGCCGGCGCGGGGGCCAAAGTAGGGCTTGGCGTGAGGGTGGGCGTAGTAGTAGGAGTGAGGGTGGGAGTGGGCTGGGGCGGCGCGGTCGGTTCGATGGGCACGGCGGAGGGACGCCAGGCTGATCCGTAATCTTCACCGGTAGTGAGCTGGACCGCATCTCCACCCGCTGAGGGGATGGCCCACAGCCCTGTGAGGGCAGGGTCTGTCTCGCCACGCTGTCCGAAGACGATCCACATGCCGTCGGGAGACCAGTCCAGGCCACTGATTAACTCCCCTGAGTACAGGAACCTGGGGTTCGCAGTGTCGACTGGGTAGTCAGCCACGTACAAATCGCGCGCGATTGTCCCAGTGCCGCACTCCTGGTAGACGTAAGCAAGCGTTGAGCCGTCCGGAGACCAGCGCCCCGTATGGTTGCAAGTTAGGTTCCCGCCTATCTCCTGCGGCACGGCGTCTCCGGATGATGAGAGCTGGCCGAATATTATGCCGCGCATGCCGTAATTGCATGACTCGTTGATAATGAACCGGCCATCGGAGGTAACACTGGGGCGGGAGAGGTAGCAGTGCCCTGTGTCATCTCCTCTGTAGAGCACGGTAGGAGCGCCACCCGGATTGTAACGGACAAAGTTGTTATCGCTGATGTAGTAGAGCGTCCCGTCCGGGCCGTAGACGGGCGAGTCCCCCTCAGCGTGAGGTACGGGCGCTTGGTCCGTGCCGTCTGGGCGCATAGTGTAAATCTGCCTGTAGATCTCCCCGAAGTCATAGGCGAGCATTTGCCCGTCTGGGGACCAGGCCATATCGCTGTACCGTACATTACTGTCCAGCGAGCCGTCCCGGGTGATCTGACGAGTCTCTCCGCTGGCCAGATCCAGGATAAAGATGTTTCCATCACGACCGAAGGCGATCTCGCCCTCGGGCCTTTGGTCAGGCTCACTGTTCGGGGGAGAGGGTAAGCTCGGATCGATAAGGTCGAACCAGATGCGCGGGAACGGTGAAATCCCGTGCCACCCACCCTGCGTATCCTGAAAAACGGGCTCCGCGAAATAATCTCCCGTGGCGCCGTTGAAATACTGCTGGCGTGCATACTCGTAGTACCCATCCGGTTCTATTGTAATGTCGGTGTCCGCGGGCCAGTCGGCGCCAGGTGCGTCCCAGTTATCAGCTTGCGCTCCGGGTCCTCGCCCCGCGAGGCGAATAGCCTTCATTACAATCGGATGGTTGGACGTATTGTGCACCGTAAAGATCCCGTAAATACCATCCCCTACCCCAGGCTTGAAGCTGGGGTTCGGCTCTGTAGCACAGGTATGCTCACCTTCTCTGTCGGGTGGAGCATCAACGATCCGCATCTCAATGCTCTGGCATGCGCTCTCAAAGTTGAACACAATCACCAGTCCATCGCTGTCAGCGGGCGCCGGTCCCACAGGGATCACCCCTTGCTGCTGCCCTTGAGCCAGCGTAAGTGGTGTATGTACTGTGAACAAAACGAGAATCAGAAGGGCACGTGCGATCATAATCGTTCGACGCTTCATCATAATTACTCCGATCTACGCTTTTTATCGCGGTGCTACACCTGGCAAAAGGCAGGTCTATGACGACGGGGTTGCAAAGAATTCAGGCAAAAGCACCCCAAGGGCCAGATCATGCGCTCCGGCCGTAAAGTTTAAAAGGCATTGGATCTTGCCGTAACCTTGGCATCCACCCAGATACCTACCACACACAAAACCGCTACTACCAACCCATAAACGATGTAAGCAAGAACCAGACTCGCGTTATAGATACCAAAAAAAATAGGCATTCCCAAAAACGAGCCGAATGCGGCTCCCATGAGCGCCGGTACCAGCACTTCCCAGTATGCTGTGAGTTGCGTATACCGTGTCGTACTGAAGCGGTCTATGTAATAGCCTGAGAACCTCTGGTAAACGCCAGCCACCCAGCAAACCAGGGCTATAATCGCGGCCAGGATAATCGATGGAACGCCAAGGATGCTGAATAGGAGTGAGAAGATCAAGAACGCGACAAGAATTATCGCATGAAAGGCGGCAACCAGCCAGCTGCCGCATCCGTTATCATCCACTATTATCCACCTCGCGCCCCTTTCGGCAAGCCACGCTGCGGCCGCCATTCCAAGAATTATTCGGTGCGAACGGTACGGTCTATCCTGCCTGGACCAAGGGTCGCAGCGAAAACACACCTAAGTACATCGACAGTTCAAATAAAATATACGGCACGGCACAATCAATTGCAAGGTTTCTATATAACGCTATATACCCCGCTAGGGGTGTGTGGTCTTTTAAGCAGCTCCCTATCACAGTAAGTTTTGCGC
>JBAURA010000511.1:0-2020 GCA_049580985.1 Chloroflexia bacterium | reverse complement strand
AACTTCAAGCGCATCATCACCGTCGAAGAGGGCGCGGTGCCCGGCGGGTTCGGTGATGCCGTGCTGGAGTTCTTCCACAGCCACGACAACCTCGTGGAGCCGAAGATCAGGGTGATCGGCCTCCCCGACGAGTTCGTGGAGCACGGCCCCCAGGCCCTATGGCGCGAGCAGTTCAACCTCTCCGCCGAAGGGATCGTGCGCGAGGTAGAGAAGCACTTCGCCGATCTCTTCGAGACGACAGATGCGCTCACGACCAAATCGCGCCGCGACTAATAGATATGTGTTGCATCAAAAATGGGCGCGTAGCGCCCATTTTTGATGCAGAAAACCCATGCAGATACTCCACATAGGCGCGGGCCGCAAGAAGATCAAGGGCGCGACTACGCTCGACATCAACCCGCGCCTGGAGCCGGACGTGGTGTGGGACCTCAACACCTTCCCCTACCCGTTTGAGGACAACCAATTCGACCTTGTGGTGTGCGAGCATGTCATCGAGCACCTGGACAACGTGATCCGCGTGATGGAGGAGCTACACCGCGTAACCAGGATGGGTGGGCGCGTGCTCGTGCGCGTGCCCCACTTCTCTAGCCTCAATTTCAACACCGACCCCACGCACGCGCACGCTTTCTCGTCGCGCAGCTTCGATTACCTGTGCGTAGGCACGCCATACGAGAAGTACGACTATTCCACGGCGAAGTTCCGCAAGCTGATAGGCCGCATGGATATGCAGCCCCCCACCCCATTCAACCGCGCCCTCATGCGCCTGATCAACCGCTTCCTCCCTTTCTATGAAGAGCACCTGGCATATATAATACCAGGGCAGGAACTGCTCTTCGTCCTTGAGGTCATCAAGTAAGCTTATAACTGGATCACAGAGATCACGGAGGGCACAGAGATCACAGAGTTTTCTTTTGATTAATAATCAAATTCCTCTGTGTCTTCCGTGATCTCTGTGATCGGGAATAAAATGGAAACCGAGCACCGCAAAGCCGACCATATTCGTATCTGCCTGGAAGAGGATGTTGCCGGGCGCGAGATAACCCCGGGCTTCGAGCGCTACCGCTTCGTCCACCAGGCCCTGCCCGAAATCAACCTGCGGGACGTGGACACCTCCGTGGCCTTGTGGGCGCGACAACTAAAAGCGCCTCTCCTCATCTCATCCATGACCGGCGGCACGCCTCGCGCCGAAGAGATCAACCGCAACCTGGCAACCGGCGCGCAAGAACTGCGGATCGCTATGGGCGTAGGCTCGCAAAGAGCCGCATTGGAGCGCCCTGAGCTTGCCCCCACTTACCAGGTCAGGCAGTACGCGCCCGATATACCCCTGTTCGCCAATATAGGCGCGGTTCAATTGAACTACTCGTATGGCCTAGACGAGTGCAAGCGCGCGGTGGACATGATTGAGGCGGATGCCCTGGTCCTGCACCTGAACGCCATACAGGAGGCCGTGCAGCCGGAAGGCGACACCAACTTTGGCGGATTGGCGAAGAAGATCGAAGCCGTATGCCGCCAGGTGGGAGTGCCCGTGATCGCCAAAGAGGTTGGTTGGGGTATATCATATGAAGTCGCCCAACTGCTCTGGAACGTAGGCGTGGCTGCTATTGACGTGGCCGGCGCGGGCGGCACCTCGTGGAGCCAGGTAGAGGCGCACCGGATAGGCACCGAGCGCGGGCGGCTGGTGGCCGAGGCGTTCGCGGGCTGGGGCATCCCCACCGCCGAAAGCTTGCGGCTGGTGCAAAAACCTCCCATGCCCGACGGTGCACTGGTGTTCGCCAGTGGTGGCCTGCGCAACGGGCTGGACGCTGCCATGTCGGTCGCGCTGGGGGCTACCCTGGCCGGGATGGCGCGCCCCTTCCTGAAGGCAGCGGCGATGTCCGCCGAGTCTGTAGTAGAGTTGGGCGGCGTGATACGCGACCAGTTGAGGATCGCTATGTTCGGCGTGGGCGCGACCAACCTCCAGGCGCTTAGAGGCACCCCTCACCTGGAGGAAGTGTAAAGTCGTAGGGGCAGACCCGTGTGT
>JBAURA010000510.1:0-16502 GCA_049580985.1 Chloroflexia bacterium | reverse complement strand
CACGGTCCCGGCGCTATCGAGAGCGCTTGGGCCTGAGATGCAGAGCACCGGCGAGGCGATGGGGGTGGTGGTGGACTTCGCCTCGGCTCTCGCCAAGGCCCGCCAGGGGGCAGGCTTGCATTGATTTGATGTAAGCGTTCAGATTTACGAGGGAAATGTCGTAGGGGCACCCCTTGTGGGTGCCCTGTTCCCATACCATGATCTCGCCCGAAGAGGGCACCCACAAGGGGTGCCCCTACGATCCGGATTTCTATACCTCTAATCTGAGCTGTTACATTCGCGCGAGCCTGCGTGCGCACCGGCCGGGATGCTAGTCCTGTACTATTTGAATATTGTCTCCCATACAATACACGCGCCTATAGCCTGGGCTACCATGCAGATAGCTGATGTGCTCGGTTGGCTTGTCTACTATGGCATAGCAGTAGACCGGCCGTTTCCAGGGTACATGATAAGCCCGTGACATTCTTTTGACACGGCATGTCCCGTTCAGGCTCGAAAGGAGTAATCAATGTTCAGGTTTAGACGTGTAGCGCGTATTGTGTGCAGTATGGCTCTCCTAGCATCCTTCATGCTGGTAGGGCATGGGGCTGTGAGCGCGGCGGGTGTTGTGGAGTCGGTTACCGGTAGCGGGCATTTCACCGGCAGCAACGGTGAGCTTGTTACCTTCTCCTATAACGCGATGTTGCACGACAACGGCCTTGTGACCGGCCATTACCAAATCAACCTTCGCTCGCTCGATACAGTCATTCACGGCCCTGTTACTTGCCTCAGCGTCGTAGGCAATCGTGCCTGGGTTGGCGGTATCGCCGAGCAGATACGTAGCAGCAACCCCGGTCTTGCCGCCCTCGAAGGCAACGATATGTGGTTCCAGGTGCAAGATAACGGCGAAGGTGCCAACGACCCACCCGATAGGACTACCAGCGTTGGTGTTACACCACTCGGAGGACCTCCGGGCCAGGCCCAGGCTTACTGTGACGCGATGCCCGCGCCGATAACCTTCCGCCCAATAGAAGAGGGCAACATCCAGGTACGCGACGAGCAGTAAGCGTCCTGGCAGGGTTTTATGATGCACTGGTGAAAGCATATAAGGGTCGCCCATGGGCGACCCTTATATGTATAAGCACTGAAGCGTGCTAACGCCGGACGGATGTCCGATATTGCGCGGGTGTGAACCCGGTCTGGCGCTTGAATGCCCTGGTGAAGTGGCTCTGGTCTACGAAGCCCGCCTGGAGGGCGAGGTCGCAAAGAGTTACGTCTGCTGTTGTCAACTGAATAGCGGTCCACTCCAGGCGTAATTTGCGCACATATGCGCCTAGCGACTCGCCAAAGTGGGTGCGAAAGACCCTCGCCAGGTGGACTGGGTGTACCCCTACTTCTGCCGCCACGTCCGCCACCTGCATAGGCTCCGCGAACCTCTCGTGCAGTAGCTCCTGTACGGTTGATAGCCACGGCGGTGGCCTCTTTTCGTTGGGAGGGGTGATAAAGCGGCGGCCCGCCGTTGCCAGCATCTCGAGCACAAGCCCCTCTATGGCGAGGGAGGATACAGCATCAGGCTCGACTAATTCTTTTGAGATGCGCCAGGCGAGGGCCGACACGCCGCCATCGCGGAAGTGATTGATGCGATCCAGGACGCCTGTGCATGGGCGGAGCTGTTCCAGCATATGGTGCCCAGGTTCCACGACCAGCATGTGCGCGCCTGCGCGTTCGAAGTGGTCTCTGTGGCGCTCTTCCGCCGGCATCGTGAGGACGGTGGAGGGCATAGAGACGAACGCCGAATTACGGAAAGCTTTGTCAATCGATCCTTCCAGGACCACGGCTACGCACGTGCGCTCATGGAAATGAGATGGGATTGTCAGCAGAGGAGGGAAGACGGCATCAGTGACGCGAAACCCCGCCACATCGACGCTTTTCAAGCATGTGTTCCCCGCTGCTACCGGCACGGCTGCGCTGGACATAGAACCTGCCTCTCGTTGGGAAGTAGCTTACCTGGGACGCTATCGCGAAAGAACAGCGTACAGTATCTACACTCTACCGGCGAGCGTCAGGTTCATATGGCATATTCGGGAGCACCCCGACAATTTATTGTCCGGGCGATCTTTGGGCACAAACCTACACACTGGGGTTTCAACAGATACGTGGCAGCGGGTCGCCTACCAGCATATCGAGCACGCGGGTGCCACCAATGTCTGTGCGAAGGAAGACCATGCCGGCAGGCTCGGAGCGCACTTCTCCGATGATGGAGGCCTCGCGCCCCAGCGGGTGGGCGCGCATGGCCTCCAACGCCGTCGTGGCTACTTCGGGCGCGATAATCGCCAGCAGTTTGCCCTCGTTGGCGATTGTGAGCGGGTCAAGGCCCAGGATCTCGCAAGCCCCGCGCACGCCCGCGCGCACCGGGATGGCGTGCTCTTCGAGGCCGATAGACACTTCGGAGGCCATGACAATTTCGTTGAGAGTGGTCGCCAAACCCCCGCGCGTGGGGTCTTTGAGGCAGTGGACCCCTGGACCTACCGCCTCCAAGAGCGCGGCCACCAGCGTATGCAGGGGCGCGGTGTCGCTCTGCACGTCGGTCTCTATGTCGAGCGCTTCCCGCGCCAGCATGACGGCTATGCCGTGGTCCCCCACCGGCCCGCTGAGTAGCACCATGTCGCCTGGGCGCGCCTGGCCCTGGCTTATCGGCCAGGTGGCTTTCACCACGCCCACGCCCGCTGTGTTGATGAATACGCCGTCGGCTTTGCCCCTCTGCACCACCTTGGTGTCGCCCGTGACGATGGACACTCCCGCCTCAGCGGCAGCATCGGCCATCGATTTGACGATGCGGCGCAGGTCGTCGATGGGGAAGCCTTCCTCCAGGATGAAGCCCGCCGACAGGTAAAGTGGCTGCGCGCCGGACATGGCGAGGTCGTTGATCGTGCCGTGGACGGCCAGCTTACCTATGTCGCCGCCGGGGAAGAAGAGGGGATTTACCACGTAGGTGTCGGTGGTGAAGGCCAGCACCGGCGCTCCCTCGGTGCTATCTATCGAGAAGGTGGCGGCGTCGTCCATGCGGTCGAGGAGGGGATTAGAGAAGGCAGGCGCGAACACTCCCTCGATCAGGTTATGCGTGGCTTTGCCGCCGCTCCCGTGGCTGAGGGTGATCCGCTCGTCGCGCAGGTGGAACTTATGCCTGCGCGCCTGCCGCACACGCTCGATCTTGTCCAGCGCTTCGGCCAGCGTCTGGCCGCGCTTTCCCTCAGGACTGGTCAATGGCTAATTCCTCTCTGTTTGGGGGATGGGTACAGTTGTCAGTTGTCGGTAGGAAGCGGATGGTGGATTACTGTCTGAGATAACTACATTAGTTAAGGATCAAGCTAATAAAGCTGTGTTTTCAAAGCAGAGATAGCAGAGATAGCAGAGGTAAGCAGAGTTTTCTTATTTATTTCTCTGTTACCTCTGCTATCTCTGCTTTGAAAACGCATTCTGACTACGAACCTGCTCCGTATTCACCGACAACTGACAACCGACAACCGACAACCCTCCCCCGTCATCTGCTCACCGGCTTTAGCTCGATCACCTGGAGCTTGTCGCGCTCGGAGGCCATCGAGAAGCGGCCGTAGTTGAAGTAGGCGGCGCAGGCTCCTTCCGGGGAGACCATACAGGTGCCGATGGGGGTCTCCGGGGTGCAGGCGGTGCCGAACACCTTGCACTCCCACGGCTTGATCACGCCTTTGAGCACTTCGCCGCACTGGCACGCCTTGGGGTCGGCCACGCGCAGGCCGGGCACCTCGAAGCGCAGCTCGGCGTCCCAGGGGGCGAAGTCGGCGCGCAGCTTGAGGGCGCTGTGGGTGATGAAGCCCAGGCCGCGCCACTCGAAGAAGGGGCGCAGCTCCATCGTGCGTGCCATTACCTCCAGCCCTTTGACGTTCCCTTCCGGGCGCACCACTCGCCCGTACTGGTTCTCGACCTCGGAGCGACCTTCGCTGATCTGTTGGACGATCATGTACACCGACTGGATGATGTCGAGCGGCTCGAAGCCGGCGATCACTACCGGCTTGCGATGATCCCGCGCTATAAAGGTGTAGGGCCGCATGCCGATCACCATGCTCACGTGCCCCGGCCCGATGAAGCCGTCCAACCGGAGGTCGGGCGAGTCGAGGATGGCTTTGATGGCAGGGATGATCGTTACGTGGTTGCAGAAGACGGAGAAGTTCTTGATCTTTTCCGCCTGCGCCCGCAACAGGGTGACGGCGGTGGAGGGGGCCGTCGTCTCGAAGCCGATGGCGAAGAAGACTACCTGTCTGTCGGGGTTGTCGCGCGCCAGCTTGAGGGCGTCGAGTGGAGAGTAGACGAAGCGCACGTCGGCTCCCTCGGCCTTGGCGTCGAGCAGGCTGCCGTGAGAGCCAGGCACGCGCATCATGTCGCCGAAAGTGGTGAATATCACGCCCTCGGTGCGTGCGATGGCGATAGCGTCGTCCACGCGCCCCATCGGCAGCACGCACACAGGGCAGCCAGGCCCATGCACCAGGTCGATGTTGCGGGGCAGCACGTCTTCCACGCCATGCTTGTAGATCGTGTGGGTGTGTCCCCCGCACACCTCCATCAGCTTCATCGACCGCCCTTCGCTCAACCGGGCGATCTCGGTTGAGATGCTTCGCGCCAGCCCTGGGTCGCGGAACTCATCTACATACTTCATAGCGCTACTCCTGATACGTGATACGTGAAAATTGCTTACTGTTTGTTGTGTATTGCATAGAAAGTATAACTGCCCGATCTGTGGGCAAACCGTCAGCGTCCGACATTCTTCAGGAATAATACGGCAGGACCGTTCGCTTCAAAGGGAATGCTGAAACTGATCGAAATGGGGCTATCGACCGTCACCTTGCCGGCAACTTTCGTCTCGCGACTGTTGATGCTGTACCACTCGACCGTGTAGGTGCCGGCGGCGAGATCTACCTTGAACGCCTCGGCCGCTTCGCTCGGCTGTAGGATCAGGTACTCCTTACCTGGATTCGCGAGCGCGTACCCGGTCGAGCTTAGCTCGCCGCGCGGTTCCATCTCGGCGAGTTTCATCTTCTGGGCATAGCGAAGTGTGTCGCCCATCGCATAGCGAGCCGGCTCGAAGGCCGCATACGGCGGGGTGCCGGGACTCCCCGACGAGGGATCGGGTGGGTTCACGCCATCGATGATCCCGAAGTCCATCAAGATCGGGTGATGACCGCGCAGGAACGCTTTCCAGGCCCACAGCGCGTCACCCCTGCCGGGGGCGTAGTGGTCCGTGTCGGTGATCACGATCTTCCTGCCGTCGCCGGCGGGCGGGTTGTCGAACCATCGGGACTCAGGGCCTCCAGGCTCGTTCGGGTGCCGACCGCCGGTGAAGATCTCGTCGTCGTAGCCCGGCGAGATCCAGTCCGCGGGGCCGTTGAACATTGGGTCGTTGACCCTGGTCTGGTCCGCGACGGGGAACTGCATTGTCATCCCGACCGGGTGCTTGTCGTATCCCATCTCCTGCTCGTAGTGCTTGACGACCTCGATCACCCAGTACTGCCACCGGGTGGAGTCGCCCCACTCGGGCGGGTCGCCCAGTCCCAGCGCCTCGGCGAAATTCCGGTCGACGGACCCACCGCCCGACGATTCGTTCGCGACCTCGTAGAGGACATTGGGCAGATCATGGACGGTGTCGATGACTTTCCGGATATACGCCTCCTGGAGGGCCTGGACGCGCGGGTCGAGCGGCAGGACCTGGTAATCGACAATTGATGCGATCCCTATCTCGTTGACGTTGTTGGCGGCGTGGAACGGATGGCCCTCGACATTGTCGGGCGGGGGGCTGAGGTGGAGGGCGAAGCCGTCGAAGAGCATGACAGCGACGTAGATACCCTCATTGCCCGCGGCGATCACGCGGTCGCGCAGCCGGTCGAAGTAGGCCTGATCGAACGTCGACAGGTCGAACTTCGGTTTGCCGTCCTTTGCCGTTCCCGGCCCGGTTCGCGGCCACGGCTGAGGCGTCATGCAGAGATGGAAGCTGCCCCCGGCGGCCTGGGACTTGAACTGCTCCCAGCGCCAGAGGCGGATGAAGTTGTGGCCGTGATCCTTGAGGAACTCGAGGTAGGCGTCGTAGTCGAACTGCTCCGGAGTGTCGGCGCAGTCCGAGCCGGGACCCATGCCATCGTGGAAGTTGTTCCAGATGTGCGAGCCGGTCAGGTAGACCGCCCGCCGGTCAGCGGGGTTGGCGGAGCGGATCGTGAAGTAGCGTGGATTGGCCTCCGAGACTACCAGCGGTCCGGAGGCGGCGTCAGGTCCGATCAAAGAGCCGGACGAAGTGGTGGCGTTACGTTCTATCATGCATCACGTTCCAAATGACATCTAATAAAGCATGGTAAACGGTGGCCTGGGCCTCCTGTATGCGTGGGATGTGGTCGCTGGGGGCGACGATGCAGTGGTCCACGGCGGGTGAGCGGGCGGTGTTGCCCCCATCATAGCCTGCCAGCGCGACCGTAAGCAACCCCTGCTTTTTGGCCTGCACCAGGGCGGCGAGCACGTTGGACGAGTTGCCGCTGGTCGAGATGCCGAACGCGATGTCGCCCGGCCTCCCGAATGCGATTATCTGGCGGGCAAACACGTTGTCGAACCCAACGTCGTTAGCCACCGCCGTGACTACCGCTATGTCGTTGGTGAGGGCGATGGCAGGCAATCCGATTGCGGAATGGGGAATGCGGAATGTGGAATTAGCTGCTGGATCGATTCCGCGTTCCGCATTCCCCATTCCACATTGTGTGAGGTCTGCCACCAGGTCCTGGGCGTCGGTGGTGCTGCCGCCGTTGCCGAAGGCGAAAAGGGTCGCGCCGGCGGCGAAGGCTTGCGCCATGGCTACGCCCGCGGCCACTATCCGGTCGCCGTAGCTATCCAGCACGGTCTTGCGCAGGGCGACTACTTCACGACACTTCTCTATCGTCGAATGTCGTACCTGTGCAAGCACGTCCTCCGGGCTGGCTTTGCCTCCCTCGAACAGGAAAGGGTAAAAGAGCCGGTCGTATTCTGAGCCTTCCGAGTTGCCGTTGTTCGACATACCTCGCTTGCCTTCCTGTTATTGACGGCCACTCCCGGTAGGAGGGACCGCCCCTTATGGCGTGCCCGCTCTTTGCGGCGGGGTGGTTGTGTCGTCCTTCACCACCAGGCTGCCTGGCTCTCCACGCGGGGCAACAGCGCGCAACACGAAGCGGTCTAGGCCCCACCAGCCCGCATTCTTCCAGGCGGCTACCAGTATTATCGCCAGCAGCAGGTAGATCGGGTTGACGCCCGCCGACCCCGCCAGCATGTAGTTGAAGTTCATGAAGGCCAGAAGCAGGGCTACCAGGCCGGTGAACAACCCTAACATCAACATCACCCCACCGATAAGCTCGCTCCACGCGATGAGGGGCGCGAACCATGTTTGGCTGCCGCTATCTAGCAGCCCCTTCAAGAAGCCCGCGTACCAGTCGTAGGCCACATCGGCGTTTGGTTTGCCGTAGTCCGCTAGAGAGCCTTGCCAGTACGCCGCGAGTTTCGTGCCGTTCATCCATTCGGGGCTATTGATCTTTTCCCAGCCATGAAGTGCCCATTGAAAGCCGAGCCACAGGCGTATCAACAGCCACAGGAAGGTGATCGGCCCTGTGTTGTTGAACAGCGCCGTCTCAATAGGGTGCTCACGGAGCACCTTTACCTCGGCGGCCTGCGCGGTTGCTGTTGCTGTCGAATTCATTTTGTACCTCCTGGAACGCTTTTGTCGGGAGGACTCCCCGGCTACACGTTGGTATGGCGCTTTGATTGCATAAATAGTGCCACGCCTCCGTGTACAAGAAGCGTATCTCCCGGCTCCACATTATCCACCAGACTGATATCTACTTCTGTTGTCGCGCCCTGCAACTCCACCACCGCCATGCTCGATGCCTCGTCGGTAGCCAGGACCCTGGCGGGAAGGGCCTCGTCAGAGCAGGTGGCGCAGTGAAACTCAGATTCAAGCTCCTGGCCGGAGCCGGAAGAGAGGCCCAATACTTGATCGTTCATGACAGCAATCCCTCATGCTCAAAAAAGATGTGTACCAACTCCCACAAAACATGATAGAGCGTCTCGTGGGTCTCCTGCACCGCGAACGGGTCATTGGAAGGCACAACAAAGCAGAAATCGAGATTCGCTTGCCGCATAGGCCCACCATCTCCACCCGCCAGCCCCAACGTCAGTAGACCTTTGCGTTGGCCTTCCTGTAACGCCTCCAGGACGTTGGCGCAATGTCCGTCGGGCGAAAAACCCATTGCCATGTCCTGGGGCCTTGCCAGCAGCGCGACCTGGCGCGCAAAGGGCACCCCCGAGCTGCTGCCTACGCTCAAGCCGCTCAGCGCGGCGCTGTCGTTGGTCAGCGCGAGGGCAGGTAGAGCGCGCTTGCCGACGATCACCGGGTGCACGAACTCGACCGATACGTGTTGCGCGTCGGTTGCCCACGCGCCGTTGCCGAAAGCCAGCAGCCGCCCGCCCGCGTAGAAGCGCTTCGCCATCGCCCAGCACGCCTCCGCGATCCGCTCAGCCTCAGCTGTGAAGAAGGCTTCAGGCACGGCTATGCTCTGCCCAAAGCGCGCATCGACCAACGCTTTAAGTTCGGCGTTCCTGGTTCCTGGTTCCGAGTTGTTTGTCATTATTGCGTAATGCGTAATGCGTAATGCGTAATGCGTAATGCGTATTGCGTATTGCTTACTTACGTTTTGCACTTCCAGTCGCCCACCGTCCAGTGACAACCGACAACCGACAACCCCCCGCTAATTTATCTCGCTCTTATGCAACATTTCCAGCTCGTCGGTGTACATTTCGCCCATGGTGTGGAGGATCCTGAGGGTCTCGTGGGCCTCGCTCTCATCGATCTTGCTCATGGCGAAGCCTACGTGGATGAGGACCCAGTCGCCGGGCGCTATACCTTCAGGGCGCACTAGCGCCACGCTTACGTTGCGCCTGACGCCGGAGACCTCCACTTTGGCAATATCTTTCTCGTCATCTACTATCTCCAAGATCTGGCCTGGGATGCCGAGGCACATATTCTTACCTCCTTACCACTGTTCATAGCATGTTCATAGCGCCGCTAGCCGGGCGGCAGCCACCGCCGCCTGGCCGAAACTCAAGCCGCCGTCGTTGGGTGGCACTCGCCGGTTCAGGTATACATCGAAGTCTAGTTCTCTGAGGCGAGCTACCAGTTGTTCCAGGAGCAAGCGGTTCTGGAAGACCCCACCGCTCAGGGCTGCTCTAGTAAGCCCTGTCTCGTCCCGCGCTCGCAGGCAGGCCGCCGCCAGCATGTCGGCAACCGTGCGGTGGAATCGCCCGGCTATGCGCGATACAGGTATTCCATCTTGAATGTCCTTTACGATAGCCCGGATCATGGGCGACACGTTCAGCCTGGCAGGCTCGTCGCCGGTGATGTCGAATGGGTACGGGTGGGACTCAGGCTCGGCTATCATCTCAAGCTCTATTGCCGCCTGGCCCTCGTACATCGCCTCGCCTCGCACGCCGAGGAGGGCAGCTACCGCGTCGAACAGGCGCCCCAGGCTGGAAGTGGGTGGGCTGTTTATACCACGCTCGATCATCTGCGACAAGGCTCGCCAACGCGCGCGGTCGAGACCTGTTGTGAAGGGGATATCCAATTCAGGGATCAGGGATCGGGGATCGGGGATCAGGTCTTTTCCTTTGCTGATCCCTGGTCCCTGATCCCTGATCCCTCCGTAGGCTCGCGCTAGATAGACTGCCGCCATGCGCCACGGCTGGCGCACCGCCTGGTCGCCGCCGGGGAGCGGCACGTACTCTAAATGCGACATGCGGCGGAACTCCCACAGATCGGCGACCATGATCTCGCAGCCCCACACTGCCCCATCCAGCCCGTAGCCCGTACCGTCGGCGGCTACCCCTATCACCTGCCCTTGCAAGTGATGCTCCGCGATCACGCTCGCGACGTGCGCGTGGTGGTGTTGTACACCGATCTTGTTCGGTATGTCCAGGTCTAGCGCGTGTTTGGTAGCCAGGTATTCAGGGTGCAGGTCATAGGCCACTGCCTGGGGGTGTACGTCGAACAGGCGCTTGTAGTGCTCGATCCCTTCGCGGAAGGAGGTGAGGGTTTCCAGGTTCTCCAGGTCGCCGATGTGATGGCTGACGAACGCCTGCTTCCCTTTCACCAGGCAGAAGGTGTTCTTCAGATGGCCGCCGCAAGCCAGCAGAGGCATAGGGGAGTCGAATGGCAGAGGCACAGGCTCAGGCGCGTACCCGCGAGAGCGCCGTAGTATTTGCTCGCCACCCGCTGCAATGCGAACCACGGAGTCGTCGCACCGCATATGGATCTCGCGGTTGTGTGTGAGTACGCCTTCCGCTATAGAGGAGAGGCGTTCGCCGGCATCGTCGTCCTTGTAGGCTATAGGCTCGTCGGAGAGGTTGCCGCTGGTCATTACAAGGACTGAGGACTGAGGACTGAGGACTGAGGGCTGCGTTGATCTCTGCTGGTGCGAAAAGGCCTGCAGTAGGATGTGGTGGAGTGGGGTATATGGCAGCATGATCCCGAGCGTGTCATAGCCGGGTGCGATGCCGGGCGCGATTGGGCAATCCGGGCGTTGCTTCAGCAGCACGATAGGACGTTTCCGCGATTGGAGTAGCGCGGCTTCGGCCTCGCTTACCTCGCATAACAGGCGTGCGGTTTGCAGATCGGGTACCATGAGCGCGAATGGCCTGGCCTCGCGGTGCTTGCGCCGCCGAAGCCGGCCCACCGCCTCGACATTGAGCGCATCGCACGCCAGGTGGTAGCCCCCAAGCCCCTTGATCGCCAGGATAGCGCCCCCTGCCAGCTTTTCCCCAGCCCATTCTATTTTGGATTTTGGTCGCCCAGATGGCACCCGGATTTTGGATTGCGGACCGTCTTCTAATCCAAAATCCAAAATCCAAAATCCAAAATCAACGTTCGGTCCGCATTGCGGGCAGGCGTTGGGTTGTGCGTGGAAGCGCCTGTTGAGGGGGTTATCGTATTCGGCCTGGCAGTCGGGGCACATGGGGAAGGCGCGCATGGTGGTGTTGGCGCGGTCGTATGGCACATCGTGCACGATGGTGAAGCGCGGGCCACAGTTGGTGCAGTTGATGAAGGGGTAGAGATAGCGCCGGTCGGAGGGATCGAAAAGCTCGGCTATGCAGTCGTCGCAGGTGGCGGTATCGGGCGATATAAGCGCGTTACGCTCGACCCCGGCCCGGCTGTGAGCGATCACGAACGCGGTCTCTCCAACGGGGGACGCTCTCTCGATTGTAATGCTGTCTATGCGCGACATGGGAGGGGCATCCTCCGATAGCGCGCGCTTGAAGGCTTCCAGCGCATCTCGCTCGCCCTCGACCTCTATCGTCACGCCGGCGCTATCGTTGAGCACGGAGCCGGCCAGGCCGAGTCGCAGGGCATGGCCGTAGACGAAGGGCCGGAAGCCCACGCCCTGCACGATGCCGCGCACAACGATGCGCCAACGCTCGATTGTACCCTTGCCCGCGCTCGTAACGAGCACTACATGCTCCTGATCTTCAAGTAGCGGATGATGTCGGGGAGGGTCGCGCCTATTGCTACCAATGCTATGAGTAGCAGCAACCACCCGAGTAGGGAAAAGATCTTCATTGTAGTAACCTCGCTTTCGTCGCTGTAACGTGCTGTGTGAGTAGCCAATCCGCCCATGCCGCCAGGCCCGCGCCCGTCCGGCAGGAGAGTTCGAAGATAGGGGCACGGCGATTCAGGGCGCGCACCGATTCATAGAAGGCGGCCCGGTCGAAGTCTACCAGCTCGATCAGGTCCATCTTGTTGAGCACGATCACGTCGCTGGCCGTGAACGTTTCCGGGTACTTGACCGGCTTGTCGTGCCCCTCGGCGGTGCTGGAGAGGCACATCTTGATCCGCTCGCCGAGCGCCCAGTGGGTGGGGCATACCAGGTTGCCCACGTTCTCTATAAATACGAGGTCGAGTGACTCCAGGTCGAGCCGATCGAGCGCTTGTTGCACCATGTTAGCTTCAAGGTGGCAGTTGCCCCCGGTGTTGATCTGCACGGCCCCGCCAGCGCCCGCCGACATGACCCGCTCGGCGTCGATGCTGCCCGCTATGTCGCCCTCGATCACGCCCACTGTGGCGCGTCCTCGTAGGGCTTCGAGCGTCTTGACGATCAGGCTCGTCTTGCCCGCGCCCGGCGAGGCGATCACGTTCACCGCCAGCACGCCCGCCTCCGCGAAGCGCGCGGCGTTGCGAACCGCAAGCTCGTCGTTGCTCGCCAGCACCTTCTTTATGATTTTGATCGTCTGGACGCTCATGTTTCGATCTCGATGCTCTCTATGAGCAGCTCACTACCGTCGTTCACAACGTGGCCGACCTGGCCGCAACGTGGACACGCGAAATCGCTCCCCTGGGGGGCGTAACTATCGGCGCAATTGTCGCATGCAAATGCCATGCCGGTGCGGCGAATATTTAGCTGCGCGCCCTCGGCCACCGTCTCCGGCGTAAGCATGTCGAAGTAGAAGAGGAGCGAGTCGTCTATGCCTGCACGCTCTCCGACCGCCAGGTTGATCGCGGTCACGCGCCTGGCCCCCAGCTTCCGCGCCTCCTGCTCGACCGCTTCTAGTAGATAAGACATGATGGAGAATTCGTGCATACGGCGAACGCTACATCTTCCTTATGCGCATGTAGCGCCTGAGAGAGGGCAGCCCCAACACAAGCCCGAACACGACGGCGATCAAGACCAGCGCCAGCACTATGTAAAGGACCCATTCCATGTTATAGCCTCCTATTTACGTTCGCGCCACTTCATGCGAGAGCTTTTCGATAAGCCCCTCTATCATCCGCACCGCTTCGCCGACCGCCAATTGCACCGGCTCGCTGAGACCCATCAAGCCTATCTCTTCGTCGTCCGGGTCGAGCGGCGTAGGCTCGCACCCCAGCACCAGCACGCGCCCCGGTTCTCCCCCCAGCGTCTTGACCAGGGTCAGCACTCTCAGGGGGTGCATCGCGTGCGTGTCGATGGCCGCGCCTTCCAGTTTGCCCAGGTTGTTCATGTCCGGCTCTATCACGTAGAGGGTGCCCGGCGCGTCGCCGCGCGGCAGGGCGTCGACCAGGATGCTCGCGTCGTAATCGTCCATGAGCGCGTAGGCCAGGTCGAAGCCGCGTATCCCGAAGTCGGTCACCCGCACGCCTTCCGGCAGTTGTCGTTGAGCGAGCACTCGCGCTACTTCCACGCCGAACGCGTCGTCGCCCAGGAATATGTTGCCGATGCAGGCGACGAGGATGCGCGGGGTGCCTGGGTCGCTCACTCCTGCTTCCCTTCAGCCCTGACCAGCGGCTCGACCTCGAACGGCGAGAAGAAGAAGCGGTGGCCGGGCTGGCGCAGGTCGCCGAATTCTTTGCCGGGGTCGTCGTCCACCGTGACCACAATATATACCCTGTCCTCGTAGTCTTGCATGATCGACTCGATGGTGGCGGTCTTGCCCGCCAGCGCGATGTCGAAGATGTCGCTTCCGCGCAACGGGTTGAGGCGGACAGGGTCGCCCGGCTTCAGCTCCACTCCCGCGACCTTGACGTGCGTTAGCAGCGGCTTGTTCTCTAGTTCTCCCCAACTGTCCCAGCTATCCATTTATGGTCCTCTATAGAGGCATGGCGATGACATGCCCTGCTTACTACGAAGTTCAGGCCCTCAATAAGTACCAAGACTGTGCCAGCGCACCAACTACGAACTTATCATTCTGAGAGGGTGTCCAAAAAGGTGGTAAGAATATGAGAGGAAGGCCGACCAAGTTGCTTTTGTCATTCTGAGCGAAGCGAAGAATCTGTATCCCCAAGATCCTGCTTGCAGGAACAGATTCTTCGCTTCGCTCAGAATGACAATTCGACCCTGGTTCGCTTCCCCTTACATGGCTCCTTTTTGGACACCCTCTGAGCGAAGAATGACAAAGGTGAGAGGGTTTGCTTCGAAAAGACATATCACGCCCTCGATATGGGGTACTTAGCCTCGAAACTGAAGCGATTTTGGGCATGCAACACGCCATGCCCTTACCTTTCCTCCGGCAGCGCTCGCAGCGAGCGCACCGTGCCGTGCAGGCTCATAAGTTGGTCCCGCGTGAGCGCCTCGGTCCTCGCCAGGAGGGCGCGGGCGCGCTCATCCACCGCGCTCATCTCGCGCTTCTCTTCGTCCGTCATCGTCATTATACGCAAGGTCAGTATCTCGTCTATCTCCGTGCCGTCAAACAGGTCGCCTGGGCTTTCGGGTGCGATCTGCGGGTAGTCATACAGGATGATGGGGGAGGCCAGCATCGCATCCCGCTCCCCTTCCTCTCCCGCCAGCACGGGCCACATACCGGCGTTGTGGCACTCCTCCGCGGCTTCCCCGTATTCTTCCGGCGGTTCGAGCAGCGATATAAACTCGCCCCCCTGTATGACCAGGATTGCGTGCGTCGATATAAGCGCGCGCATGAGCGCCTCATCCCGGCTTGTCTGGGTATAGCTCGCTTCCCATGGCGTCAGGTTGGTAATCTGCACTGTGATCTTGAACAACCCATCCTTTATTGATTGTGCTCGCACGGAAAGCGATCCATCTATACGCTGCTGCTCCCGTACTATCACGCCCACTAGCTCTCCGCTGGGGGCCTGCAAAGGCTCAACGTCGTACTGGGGCGGGAAGCTGAAGGAGAGATTGTGCGCCTCTGCAAGCAGGTTGCCCACGCGCAGGCCCGTGCATGTGGCTTCTCGCTCGACTGCCTCCTGCCAGGTCTGGAAGAGACGTTCGCCCACCTGCATCCAGGTGACCGAGCGTGATGCGGCCTCTATGTCGTTGGGCAGTTCGGATGATGGCTTATCTAGCTCCCTCACTTGCCGCTCCACCAGGTGCAGGCAACGCAGCTTCACATCTATGGTCGCGTGCTCGTTCCCTAGCGCCAGGCACTCGGTCTGTATGGTCCACAGATCGGAGGTGCCCGCGATGCCGTCCTGCGACACCACGTATTGCCGTGGGTACAGCCCGCCGAACGTCCAGCGCTGCCTGTTTTTCACAGACGATTGCCGGTAGGGATAGAGTATGTAGCCTTCGTAGAGAACGGCGTTGGCTATCTTCTCGACCAGCTCAAGATTCATCTGCGCTCGTTGGTGGGAGGAGGCTTTCGATAGCCTGCTCCCAGGTTGGCAACCCGCGTTGCATCTTATACAGGTAGAGCCTGTCGAACGTATCCTGCCGGAGGCGGAGCCAGGCGCTGTTCGGGTAGTAGTAGTCCATCATCTTCTTCCAGACCTCGACCGGCAGACGGTAGGCGGCCTCGCTTTCCCACGACACCTGCGCCACCTGCAAACCGCCCCACCCGCCATCTTCATCCTCAGCGGCCTCGTAGAAAACGGTTCCGCTAAAGAGGAAGGACAATGGGATCTCTCCATCTTCGAGTGCGTAGAAATACTTGGTCGCGCCGACGTTGAAGTCGAACGTGCAGGGGACCGGTAGGTCCACCACCGTGCTACCGGTGAAAGACGGCACCCCTACGTTGACGAAGGTCCAGAGCATGTTGCGTAGCGTCTGGCTCCAACGGTCGGCCTCGCCGAAGAGGTCCAGCAGATGCTCTCGCTCGTGGGCGCTGTACTTCCTGCGCGTGACGTCGAGCCTGATCTGGGTGGTGAGGGCGACAGACCGGACCTGCTCTTCCGGGTCGGCATTGGTTACTCGCAGTTTGAAGTTCAGCATGGGCGTGGCGGCGTATGGTGCGACCTCCACGTCCACCACCTCGAAGGTGAGGTCAGGCATCCTCCGACCTTCCCGGTGTAGGAGTGGCGGCGTATGCTTCGGTAGATCGCTCCTTTAGCCTGTCGTAGAACTTCCTTATCTCTTCCCACACCTCCGTGCCGCCCGACAGCCCTTTCCAGTTTATTCGTATCATGCCCACCAACTCGTAGCACCTGTCCACCGGCACGAGGTAGTAATCTTGCGTGCCCTTCAGCCGGTTCACCAGCAGGGCTTCCACGTCAGGTTCCATCTTTGCCAGCATGGGGTTGTCGCGCAACACCTCCTGCCACGCTTCCAGGCTGAGGAGCGACTCGGTCGCCCCGGCAGGGCCTGGATAGTACGCCATCACCCGCCCTTCCGCGCTGTTGTAGAAGAAGAACGCCATGCCGACCGGGATCAGGAGATCGTCCCACACCGCGTCGCTCATCTGGAAGTTGGGTAGCGACAGGATGCGCCGTGGGATGCGCTTGAGCGTGCCCCCCTCCTGGGAGCCTACGCTGACCACGCACTCCCGGCAGGCACAAAGTATCCCCCGGCTCGCGGGGTCGAGCAGGTGGTCGTGCTCTGTGGGTAGCTCGGCGCTGCAAAAGTCGCACCGCTCGGCGGGCGCGCGAGGGCGTATGAAGCGTCGAAGGGCGGCAAATGATGATGGCTCGCGTTTGCCGGGATCAACTCCCTGGCCCTCGGTCCCTGATCCCTGATCCTTGATCCGTGGTCCCTGTTCCATATCAGGGCGGCGGGAGGTTGGGCATACTGGGG
>JBAURA010000509.1:0-4665 GCA_049580985.1 Chloroflexia bacterium | reverse complement strand
CCACAGGCGCAGGCCGAGCGCCGTGATGAAGAGGAGCAGCCCGGCCCGGCGCATGACCATCTCGCCAAGCCGCGCGCGCTCGAAATAGCTACTATTCAGGAGGCTTGCATCCAACGCTTCGTGCATGTGGCCCCTTAACGGCTTACTCGCTCGTGGACCAGCACGGGCCTGGTTAAGCCGCCGCACAGCCAGCAGTCATAGGGGAAGGCGGCGATCTGCTTGTATCCGGCCTGCGGCCACTCGCCAACGGTGTAGATGGGGTCTAAGACAACCTGGTATGGCTGGCCCGCCTGGGTGAGATCTCCTGAGGCGCGGATGAGAGTGACGCCTTCCTCGAACAGGTGCCAGCTCAGCCATTCGAAACCCGCGCTTACCTGCGCGTACGTCGCGCCCTGGGCGACGAGGCTGTTCGCCGCCTGCCAGCGCGCCTCCGAATGCGCGCGGTAGTCCCGCATGGCAAGCAGGGAGAAGAGGGCTATGGGAAGAAGTAGTATTGTGGAGTGCGGAATGCGGAATGCGGAATGTGGATTTAGCTTGGGCTGGTCGTAATTCGTAATTCGTAATTCGTAATTCTCTTTCTCCTGGGCTGCCGACATGCGCCTGAGTGGGTAGAGAAGCATCATGGGGAGGATTGGGAGGATGTACCGGTCGAACAGGTAGGGGGAGGCGAAGGTGAGGAGTGCCAGCAGCAGGCCGGTTGCGTATACGATGATAGCGGGGTCCGGGAGGGACGATGGACGATGGACGATGGACGATGGACGAAGTCGCGAATTGTGTTTATTGCCGGCTCGCTTGGTGGCCCAGGTCCAGGCTTCGCTGAGGATAGCGGCTAGGTAGAGGGAGATGATGGCTGCGCCGAACAGGCCCAGGAGGGTCCATACGTGTTCGGTCCAGATGGGGGCTTTGTCGTAGTCGTACATGACGAGGCCGCCGTGGTCAACTAGGCTCCCGAATGGGGGAAAGACGGTCCCGTAGATTGAAAGGCTGCGCACCTGGAAGAGTACGAAGAAGAGGAATATGGGCAGGGCAGCCAGGGGCTTGCGAGGCTTGAAGTGGGCCACCAGGGGTAGGAGGCACAGCCCCGGCAGGGCCAGCACCAGCACGCTCCGCTGCATCTGTGCCCACACGAACATGAGAGGATTGCCGAGGACCTGTTGCATGGTCGCCGCCACGAAAGCCGACACGAGAGTGGTAGGCTGCGTGCGCTCCCACACCATGTAGGTCCCTATCATGATCAGGGGTATGGCGCATAGCAGCAGCGCTGAGCGCCAGGTGAGGCGGCGGGACCACCAGAGGTAAAAGAGCATGGCGAGGAGTAGCACGATTCCGTGCTGCCGCGTCAGGTAGGCCAGTCCGACCCCGATGCTCCCCAGGATGAGGTACAGGTCGCCTCTACCCTGTGCCCACCGCACGAAGCAAAGGCACGCGCCCAGCACATACAGCATGAACGTGATGTCGGTCATGAAGGTGTAGCTGAGGTAGACGTAGAGGGGGTTCAGGCCGAGCAGGGCGGTGCCGAGCAGGGCGGGGGTGGGGGCAACCCGCAGGTGCCTGAGGAGCGCATAGAAGGCCAGGAGGCAGAGCGCGCTTATAACAAGCGTGGCGGCGGTGAGGGCGGTGAAGCTGGAGCCGAAGATGAGGGTAAAGAGAGCGCCCCACACCACGTGGCCGAGGGCAGTGGGCTGGGTCCACTCGTGCGGTTTGTAAGTGAGGTGCAGCAGGCGCTCGACCGATTGCGTGTAGGCCCAGTCGTCGCTCATGGGGTAGGCGCGCATAGGTGGGACCAGGAGCAGCACGAGCGCGAAGCCCGCCAGCAGCAGGCACAAATTGCGCGCGTCGTCTCGCCCCCAGGCAAGCGCGCGAGCGCTTAGTGCCGGGTGCCGGGTGCCGAGTGTCGAGTGCGGAACGGCTACATCTAGTCCCATCCTATAGAGTGTAGCAACCGATCACTCCGTTGGAAATAGCCTCATGGGAGGGTACGCATAGAGACAAATGTACCACTTGGAATAACGGTAAACAGTCCTCTCTCCGTCCTATTGAGGCGATATAGAGATGACTCAAATCTGGTATTATTGCTATCAGAAAGCGCCTGTATCAGGAGGTACTAGACCTATGGCTGTGGTTGATATTGCAATTGAGAAGATCGCTCAAAGCGTCTTCAACTTCGTCCTCCAGCGAACCGGGCTGAAAGAAAAGCTGGAGGACAAGCTAGGTCTAGATGCCCGCAAGAACGCATTCAAGCTCGCATTTGCCGAGGCATACCAGGAATTCGCGGCTCAACATCCCGCTGAGGTCAGCGAATTGTTCGATACTAGCTTCTTTGAGAGGGAGGGAGCGCCGATCCTGGCGCAACTCCTGATCCCTGGACAGACCCCTGATCCCAGCGAGTTGGCCGACCGTTGGGCCAGGTCACTAAACGCCACCCAGCCGGAACGCAGAGCGCGATACGTGCGCGAAATGGAGCCTGTGGCGGCGAACTTCCTACATAAACTGAGCGCGAGGCTGATGGCTCAATCCGAGTTATGGGAGATTGTCGATAGCCGGGCGTTTCAGCAGATAGCGGAGATACTGGCAGAGATTGACAGAAGAATAACAGGCGGTAAAGCTACTTACGGCACGCGCCAGGACTATCTGCATTGGCTGATTGAGCGCAACCTTTATCTCGACCCAAGAGGCACACTCCAGACACAGAGGCAGGTGCAGGTCAAGCTAGAGGAAGTATATGTGTCGCTGAGCGCGCAACGCGAAGAAAGTCCAGGCACGGTAGTAGACCGGCGGCTGCTTGAACACGAAATGGCACAATTCCAAAGCCGGATCGACAAGGGGCAGGTTAGAGGTGAGGAGGCAGAGGACGAACGTGAACTCCTGCTGTCTCGATATGGGAAACGAGCCATTGAGGGCAGGGTTGAACCTGAGCAGGCGGTTGACCTGGCGAAAGTGGTGACCCAGCAAGCCAAGCTGGTAATCCTGGGAGACCCTGGAAGCGGCAAGAGTACGCTGTTGCGGTTCCTGGCATTGAAGCACGCGCAGGCGCTGTGGAATGGGCACAAAGAAGTTGACGCTGAGCTTGGCCCCGCGCGTTTCCCGGTGCTCATACGCATCGCTGATTACGCCGAAAGCGGGGCCTGGAAGGACAAATCTCTAGGCGACTTCCTGGAACAGGCTTGTGCCCTGCACGCATGCCCCAGCCAGGGTCTGCGCGACCTTGTCTTCACCAGGCTGGAGGAAGGAAACTGCCTGGTACTGTTGGACGGCCTGGACGAGATAGTGAGCGCAGACGACAGGAGAGCGATAGTTGGCAGGGTAGAAGACTTTGTGCGGCGATATGACGACAAAGCAAATAGGTTCATTGTGACCAGTCGTCTAGCAGGCTACCATAGCTCACCCCTGGCCGAGCCGTTCGCGCACTACATCGTCCGGGACATGGGTATCGAGCAAATAGAACTGTTCCTGAGACGCTGGTGTCCGGCGGTGGAAGCGGAAACAGCCGAGTTGTCGGTGCAAGAGAGAGAAGCGAAGGCGAACGAAGAAATCGACACTATCATGGAGGCCGTCAAGACCAACCCAGGCGTAAAGAGGCTGGCCGCGAATCCCCTTATGCTTCGCACCCTGGCCCTCATCCACAGAACGGGTAAGCAATTACCCCGAAAGAGGATCGAGCTTTATAAGCTGGCGGCGGACACCCTGGCGCGCACCTGGAGAATAAGCCAGGGGATCGCTGAGTCGGCGTTAGTACAAGACGAGTATCTGACTCCCATGCTGAGTGCGCTTGCTTATTGGATGCATAGCAACAAAGACACCGGCATAGCCACCGAAAAAGAGGTGATGGCATTGCTGGGTGAAGTATGGGCCGACCTCAATGGACTGGATTGGCGGGAAGATAAGCCCAACCCCAAAATCGAAGCCGAAATCAAGAAGTTCCTCATCGCCGTTAGAGAGCATACAGGCCTCTTCGTGCTACGCGCTCCCAACAGATACGGTTTCATGCACCTGACCTTTGAGGAGTATTACGCAGCGCGACATCTGGTGGCTCAGAGTAGTAACCGCGCTAAATTGATCCGCGATCACCTGCACGATCAGAGATGGAACGAGCCGATATTGCTCGCTCTAGGATTCGTGGGCTTGGAGTCCTCAATCGAAGCCCGCGTGCTACTGGAGGCTGCGATACTGGCGGAAGGAGAAATGGCAAAGACGTTTAACTTCGCGCCGAGCGAGTACGAGGATGTGCTAGGGAGGGACTTTCTCTTTGCTTTGCGTTGTCTTGGAGACTCTATCCCAATGCACCCGAAGCTCATCGAACGGCTAGCGGAACGTCTCATCAGTGAGACAGTTTATGAGAAAAACCTCGGGCGATTGCCGACGTACAAGGAGAAATTGAATGAAAGACTCAGTTTATTGGGCGGCACCGAAATCACTACAATTATGAGAGAGAAGCTAATCCGCATGTGTTTACAAAGACACGATGACCCATCTGTACGCTCTAGAGTGGCACGGAGCCTGGGGCGGGCGGCTCAATCCTCTCCCGAAGTTATCCAAGCTCTTCTTGCCGCCCTTAAGGATGATGACCCATCTGTGCGCTCTAGCGCGGCACGGAGCCTGGAGCGGGTGGCTCAATCCTCTCCCGAAGTTATCCAAGCTCTTCTTGCCGCCCTTAAGGATGATGAC
>JBAURA010000508.1:0-2073 GCA_049580985.1 Chloroflexia bacterium | reverse complement strand
GGCAGGTCGTTCGCCCCTCGCGTCAGCAGCTTGAGCCGTCCAGAAAGGCGCTCCAATATGGCTTTGGGCGTCAGTACCTTGCACTGAGCGGCTGCCAACTCAATAGCCAGCGGTAAGCCATCCAATTCCCAGCAGATATGAGCTATATGATAGGCGTTTTCGTCGGCCAGCTTGAGGCTCGGCTCCACGTCTTGCGCTCGTTGGAGGAAAAGCTGCACAGCCTCATACTGCTCATAGAATGAGGCAGGCCCTGGACTTTCGAGTGGACCATGTTGCGAATACTCCCGCCCTTCTAAGACCTTCTCTTCGTCTGCGGCCAGGGACGTTTCCATAAGAGCGTGAGTGAGCGCGGGTACTGTATATTCCCGCTCGCCGTAGATATGCAACGGTTCTCTGCTGGTGGTTAATACCTTCAACCGAGGGCACTCGCGCAAGAGCCTGGCTACCTCCGCGCCGGCGGCGAGTATGTGTTCCATATTGTCCAGCACCAACAGGGTAGGCCGCTCGCGAATTTGGTTAAAGATAGATTGGCGGGGGTCGCTCGCCCCCTTAATGCCCAGCGCCGCAGCCAGCGTAGGTATGAAGAGATCGGCACTGGAGATCGCCGCCAGCGCTACGAAGAATGGTCCGTGTTCGAAGTTGGCCTGGCAGGCGCGTGCAACCTCAATCGAGAGGCGAGTCTTGCCGATGCCTGGCGGGCCGAGCAGAGTGATTAATCGCACGCCTTCGCTCAAGATCAACTCGCGTACAGTGTGCACTTCATGCTTGCGACCTACGAATCTGGTTGGCGGCAGGGGAATCTCGGGCGTTTGCCTGAGGCCCTCGTTACGACGGGACGAACCTGACGGGGCTTTCCCTGACGCTGCCCTCGATGAGCCATCGTGTGACCCGCCATTCGTTGAGTGTCGACCATTCCGGCCATTCGGGGGCGTCCTGGCGCTCTCGACGAACGCAGCCATCTCGTGCTCAGGCACGCCCAGTGTCCTACCGATCAACTCTGCCATCTGGCGAGATGGCCGCCTGCTACCTGCCTCGATCTTGCGGATCGTTTCGAAGGCACACCCAATCTGGAAGGCGAGTCCCTCCTGGGTAAGCCCCTGCGCCTTCCGTGCTTGCTTGATCCACTGCCCGAAGGAGGTAGATTGAATAGCCATAGCGAGTGCCCGGTAACGAGTGACGAGTAACTATTGGTGAGTAAACAATAGCTTACTGCCAGGCATCACATGTAGTCCGTGGGAGCCTGACGTAAGTTACTGTCACTCTGTTTCCACCACTTTTGTGACACTTCTAGTGACAGCCATTATAGCAGAATGTGGCGCACAATACAGGTAGCCATAGTCTTATCCATGGGGCTGCGGATAGCGGGCAGGGACCCAATTATCCAGATGGGGCGATCAAAAAGGAGATAAAAACGTGAATATGGATCCAGCTGAGACACCGCGCGGCGGCGGTTTGCTCCTTCAGCCGCAAGTTCTACCGGATAGACAAAACGGCCTGGCAGGGCCGTACACTATCTGCCGGTACATCGGCTGGCCTACGTACCTCAATAGCGTGAAGCATCTCACGGTTGTGCGTACCGACAGCGATCGCATCACGGGCCTCCTGTGCCCCGACCCCACGCTTGAGCCAGGAGAGGTGGGCCTGACGCTCACCACCGCGCCCGACATTACCTGGTGGAAAGGCGTGGAATTGGTACGCGAAACCTCCTCGGCCAGCCTCCTTACGCCCTCGGACGGCGAGCACTTCGAAACGCTGGTGGGAGTTTATACGCAGGATAGTTATCACGGTCCCGATATCTGCCCTTCTATTCAACTGAGGCAGCACCCTCCGAGAAGCCTGTTCCTCCAATTCCGCAAGGCGGGTGCATACGGCATCCATACGACGGTATATCGCATTCCATTTCGCCTGCCGGGTGGTCACTCATTAGTGCTTAACTGGGAACGTGATGGGGCGCTACGTGAATTGTGACACTTTTCGGTTTGTGACATTTCTAGTGACAGTTGAGTGACAGTTGTTTGTGCCTGTTTCGCTGCATAATCTTTGTGCCTGGCAACCGCTTTGCCGGGCACAAAG
>JBAURA010000507.1:0-11069 GCA_049580985.1 Chloroflexia bacterium | reverse complement strand
CCCCTCATTTTTGTGCTTTTTCAGATCCGATACTACCCCTTGCTTTTCAATGCTGGGGATTTCGTTTATATTGCCCATACGACCGCGCCCACAGGTCCATCCCACCCTACAACATATCAACAGCTTTATTCTGGTCATTCTACAATAGAATAGCGGCTTCACACGTGTCGCATGCCTGCCGGTAGCACACCGGCCAGATGGCGGGGCGATAGCCATTTCGCCCGATGGAGGGCAAGTCGAACAAGGAGGTTCATCGTGAAGCAGAAAGTTTCTGTTACGGTCAACGGGAAGAGTCAAGAGAGCGAGGTCGAAGCGCGCACGTTGCTGGTGCACTATTTGCGCGAGGACCTGGGCCTCACGGGCACGCACATTGGGTGCGATACGAGCCAGTGTGGCGCGTGTACCGTCCACCTCAACGGCCAGCCGGTGAAGTCGTGCACGGTGTTCGCGGTGCAGGCTGATGGTGGGGAGGTAACCACCATAGAGGGGTTGGCTCCCGCCGAAGGCGGTATGCACCCGCTACAGTCGGCTTTCTGGGAGCACCACGGCCTGCAATGCGGCTATTGTACTCCGGGTATGATCATGGCGGCCGCCTCCCTGCTCAAAGAAAACCCCGACCCCTCGGAAGAGGAGATTCGCCACGGCCTGGAAGGCAACATATGCCGGTGCACGGGCTACCACAACATAGTGAAAGCCGTGCGCGCCGCCGCAGGCCAGGACGTGACCGAAGCGCCGTCGCGCGGCGAGATGATGCCGGTGGTTTGATGGACGGACGGTGGACGGTGGACGGCGTAAAACGTAAAACGTAAAACGTAAAACGTAAAACGTAATTACCGACAACCGACAACCGACAACCGTCCTCACGTAAATACGCAGTAAGCAATACGTAGTACGCAGTTCGAACTGGAGGTTCCACATGGCTATTGGCAACATGGTTGGCGCTAGCGTGCGGCGGCATGAGGACCCCAAGCTGGTTACCGGCGCGGGCACTTTTGTTGACGATATCAAGCTCCCTGGTATGCTGCACATCGGGATCGTGCGCAGCCCTTACGCTCATGCTCGGGTTACGAATGTAGATATGTCGGCCCTGGATGGGCTGTCGTGGGTGGCAGGCAAGTTGGCGGGCGCGGAGGTGCGCGAGCGCCAGAAGTCGCCTTTGCCGATCACGTGGGTGATCCCGCCAGATTTGAAGGCCCCGGAGCACTGGGCGATGGCTACCGACGTGGTCAATTACGCGGGCGAGCCTGTGGCGGTGGTGGCCGTGGATGATCGCTACAGAATCGAAGATGCGGTGGACATGGTGCAGGTGGACTACGAGCCGCTGCCGGCGGTGACGGGTATAGAAGATGCGCTGAAGGATGGCGCGCCTATCCTGCATGAGAGCCTGGGCACTAACCAGGCGTACCACTTCCACGTGACCACGGGCGACATAGAGGCCGCGTTCCGTGATGCGGAGGTGACTATCTCGCAGAGGCTTGTGAACCAGCGGCTCGCGCCCGTGTCCATCGAGACGCGGGGCATCGTGGCGCAGTACAACAAGCCGATGAACGAGCTTACGGTGTGGTCGAGCACGCAGACGCCCCACCTGACCAAGCACCACATCGCCGAGATGCTCGGCATCCCAGAGAACAACGTGCGCGTGATCGCGCCGGACGTGGGTGGCGGCTTCGGCTCCAAGCTGAATATCCTGCCGGAAGACCTGATCGTGCCCCTCATGGCGATAATCACGGGCCGGCCTGTGAAGTGGATTGAGACGCGCCAGGAGAACTTCCAGAACACGGTGCACGGGCGCGATATGGTGGACTACATCGAGATCGCGGCCAGGCGGGATGGGACGATCCTGGGCGTGCGGGCGAAGATATACGCCAACCTGGGCGCTTACTGCCGCTTCTTCGCGGCGGGGCTGCCGATCCTGGCGGGGCTGATGCTGCCGGGCAACTACAAGCTGAGCGGCTTCCAGGTGGACATCTACACGGGATACACCAACACCCTGTTCGTGGACGCCTATCGCGGCGCGGGGCGGCCCGAGGCTACCTACGCCATCGAGCGCATCATAGATATGCTGGCCGATGAGCTGGGGATGGACCCGGCGGAGATACGCCGCAAGAACTTCGTGCAGGAAGGCGACTGGCCGTACACCAGCCCGGCGGGCCTCGCGTACGACAGTGGCAACTACGTGCCAACGCTGGACAAGGCGCTTGAGCTTGCGGACTACGGCGCGATGCGGATGCGCCAGGGCGAGATCAACGGGGGCAACCCTCGCGTGCGGCGCGGGATCGGCCTGGCGGCTTACGTGGAGATCGCGGGCTGGGGTCCGGGGCAGGCCACGGCGGGGTTGGGGGTGAAGAACCAGCTATTCGGCAGCGCCACCATACGGGTTGACCGCTCAGGGACCGTTGAAGTGTTCGCGGGCGCGAGCGGCCACGGGCAGGGCCACCTCACAAGCTGGGCGCAGATAGCCGCCGAGCAGTTGGGCATAGACCATAGTAAGGTGCGCGTGTTCGAGGGGGACACGGGCATGATTCAGACGGGTACGGGCACGTTCGCCAGCCGCAGCCTGGCGGTGGATGGCGCGGCGGTGCATAACGCGGCGGTGAAGGTGCGCGAGAAGATGCTGAAGATCGCGGCCCACCAACTTGAGGTGGCCCCCGAAGACCTGGAGATAAGTGGCGGTATGATCACGGTGCGCGGCCTGCCACTGGACGAGGACGTGGTTGCCGGGGGGAAGCTGCAAACGCCGGAGGCCGCCACCGAGCCGCCGACGCTCAAGCGGTCGGTGTCGTTCGATGAGATCGCTGTGTCGGCCAACACGGGCCATGACCTGCCGGCAGACATGGAGCCGGGCCTGAGCGAGGTGGCCTTCTTCGACCCTGTTAACTTCACCTACCCGTTCGGCGTGCATATCGCCGAGGTGGATGTGGATACCGAGACGGGTGAGACCACCATCCTGCGCTACATAGCCGTGGACGACTGCGGCAACGTGATCAATCCGATGATCGTGGACGGCCAGGTGCATGGCGGTGTGGCGCAGGGCGTGGCGCAGGCGTTGTGGGAAGAAGTTGTGTACGACGAGAACGGCCAGCTAATCACAGGCTCGCTCATGGACTACGCGGTGCCGTTCAGCAGCGACCTGCCCAACATCGAAACGGGCGCGACGATCACGCCTTCGCCAGTTAACCCGCTCGGCGTAAAGGGCGTGGGCGAAGCGGGCACCATAGCCGCCACTCCCGTGATCGTCAACGCGGTGGTGGACGCCCTCAGCGACCTGGGCGTGAAGCACATCGATATGCCCCTGCGGCCTGAGAAGGTGTGGCGTGCTATTCAGCAGTAATTACGAATTACGAATTACGAATTACAGGTCGAACAGTTGGTAATTCGTAATTCGTAATTCGTAATTGACCTCGGAGGAAGAGATGATACCGAAAGAGTTTGATTACGTGGCTCCCGGCACGCTGGACGAGGCGCTTAATGCGCTCCGAGAGGGGGGAGAGGATGCCAAGGTGCTGGCGGGCGGGCACAGCCTGATCCCGATGATGAAGGTGCGCCTGGCCGCGCCTACGCTGCTGGTGGACCTGGGGCGTATCAGCGATCTGAAGCAGGTGTGGACCAACAACGGCGGGCTTGAGATCGGGTCGATGGTGACGTATTACCAGTTGCACACCAATGAAGATATAGCGAACGGCTGCTCGTTGCTGGCCGAGACCGCCCTTGCCATCGGCGACAACCAGGTGAGAGCGCGTGGCACCATTGGGGGCAGCATCGCCCATGCCGACCCGGCAGCAGACGCGACCGCAGCCGTGCTGGCTCTTGGTGCCACCATAGTCACCAACAACCGCGAGATCCCGGCAAGCGACTTCTTCCTCGACCTGTTCACCACGGCCCTTGAGCCTGGCGAGATCGTCACGGCGATTCGCGTGCCGAGGCATGCCGACCGCACGGGCACGGCCTACGTGAAGGTGCGAAACAAAGCCTCACACTACGCGCTGGTGGGCGCTGCCGCCGTGGTATCGCTTGGCGAAGACGGCAGTTGCAGCGACATAGTGGTTGCCCTCACCGGTGCAGCCGCCAAGCCCTTCCGCCTGGAAGGGGTGGAGAATGCCCTAAAAGGGACCCGCCTGGAAGACAACGACCTTGATGGAGCTATTGGCACAGTGGGTGCAACAGACGTAGATTGGATGTCCGACTTGTTCGGCTCCGGCGATTACCGCAAGCACCTGGCGGGCGTGGTCGCACGGCGGGCGATAGAGGCGGCTAAGGGGAGAGTGTAAGGGATTGGGGGTTAAGGGGTTAAGGGATTAGGGGATTAGTGATTTAGTGCAGAACCCCAACCCCTTAACCCCCAATCCCTAACAAGCCATGTTTTCTACAGTAGATGCCGTACAAACTGCCCTCGCTCAGCACAAATACGTGGCCGAGCGGGGGCTTGCTACCTCATTGTTCTTGAGTCTCAAGCTGCCCAAGCCGTTGTTTTTGGAGGGGGAGGCGGGGGTGGGCAAGACAGAGGTGGCGAAGACGCTGGCCTCCATCCTGGGCACCGACCTTATCAGGTTGCAGTGCTACGAGGGGCTGGACGTGAGCACTGCGGTGTACGAGTGGAATTACGCGCGCCAGATGATGCATATACGGCTGCTGGAAGCGCAGATGCGCGGTGGGCAGGGGGTAGGTGGCGGGGCGCAGATGGCGAACTTTCATGCGCCTGGCACCCACCTGGAAGAGCAACATCTGTTCGGGCCGGAGTTCCTTATAGAGCGTCCGCTTTTGCAGGCGGTCACTTACCAGGGAGCCGGGCGACCCGTGCTCCTCATAGACGAGCTTGACCGCGCGGACGAGGAGTTTGAGGCTTTCTTGCTGGAATTGCTATCCGACTTCCAGATCACCGTGCCGGAGGTGGGCACGTTCAGGCCGAAGCAGCCCCCGGCGGTGGTGATCACCAGCAACCGCACCCGCGAGATACACGATGCCCTCAAAAGGCGCTGCCTGTATCACTGGATCGAGTACCCTAGCTTCGACAAGGAGTTGGCGGTGCTCGACGCCCGGCTGCCCGGCACGCCCAGGCTGCTGGCGATGCAGGCGGTGAGCCTGGTGCAGCAGTTGCGCCGGATGGACCTGTACAAGCTGCCGGGGGTGGCCGAGACGCTCGATTGGACGGCGGTGCTGCTGGCGTTGGAGCAGCAGACGTTGAGCGTGCAGGTAGTGGCCGATACCCTCGGCGCGTTGCTGAAGCACCAAGAGGACATTGAGGTGGTGCAGCGCCAGTCGCTGGATGCGTTGGTGGTGGGCGCGGCGAAGGAGGCGCAGGAGCATGGCGTCTCTGGTTGACGATAGACGATGGACGATGGACGATCAGCAACTGACAACCGGAGCCTTGATGCGCTTGGGGTGAAGCTGGAGCGGCGGTGGGTCGAGTTCGGGCGGCTGCTCAGGCGTAACGGGGTGCAGCTTTCGCCGGGGCAGGTGCAGGATTTGTTGCGGGTGCTGCCCGCGCTGGACCCCTCCGACCGCGACACGATCTACTATGCGGCGCGCGCCCTCCTCTGCTCGCGTAAAGAGGACCTGCCGCGCTTCGACCTGACGTTCCGGCAGTTCTGGGGCCGCACCCGCCAGATCATCATCCCCTCGGATACAGGCTCGCTCGACGCCTCCAACGGGATGGTGAGGGAGCGACCCGACGGGCAGACGAGCACAACCCGGCGTTCGGAGATCGTGCCCATAATCGACCGCGCCACGCTGGCCGATGCCGAAGGAGACATATCCCCTGAGACCGGCGGGGATGACTTGGAAGATGTCAAGCAGGTCCTCCTCTACAGCGCGCAAGAGCGGCTTCGGCACGTGGACTTCGCGCGCTTTACCGAAGAGGAGCTTATCACTGCCAGGGCGCTCCTCTCGACCTGGGGGTGGGAGCCTGGGCTGCGCAGGACGCGGCGGCTCGCGTCCGTGCGCCGTGGCCGGCGGCTTGATTTCCGGCGGACGGTGCGCCGTGCCATGCGTACGGAGGGGATAGCATACAGCCTGCTCACTCTTGGCCCGCGCCGCAAGCCGAGGCCGCTCGTGGTGTTGTGCGACGTCAGCGGCTCCATGGCTCCCTACACGCGGATGCTGCTTTACTTTCTCCACACTTTGCATCGCGGGGTGGCTCATTCGGAGGTGTTCCTGTTCGGCACCAGGCTGACCCGCATCACGCGGCAACTGAAGGCGCGGGATGTAGATAGGGCGCTCTCCGAGGTAGGTAAGCAGGTGACAGACTGGTCGGGGGGCACGCGGCTGGGGGGGGCGTTGCGCGCGTTCAATACGAAGTGGGCGCGGCGGGTGCTTGGGCACGGCGCGGTTGTGTGTATCATCAGCGACGGCTGGGACAGGGGCGACCCGGCCCTGCTGGCGGCGGAGATGGCGCATTTGCAGCGGGTCTCTTTCCGCCTTATCTGGCTCAACCCGCTCCTGGGAGTGCGGGGGTACAGGCCCCTCACGCGGGGCATGTCCGCCTCCTTGCGGTACATTGACGACTTCCTACCGGCCAATAACCTCGCCAGCCTGGAAGCGCTGGCTATGCTTCTTGCCAGGCTTGATTACAGCAGGCGGCCCGGCCGGAAGCAGTCGCTCCTGGCAGCAGGCGAGCCACCTGAGATGTCGCAGGCAGCGCCTCGATTCGATGTCAGGGTGTGATAAAGGCGAGATAAGTGCGCTACCCTTGGTGTTGGAGGCTGGATATTCGATGGCAATGTTGATATGCTGGTATTTGCTCGAAGAACAAGACGCGCTGCTTGATGAAGATTAACGGGTTACTCAGGCAATGGGGTGTTGGTCGAGATCGCACGGCGGATAAATCCGCGTGCTACATTAGCGAAGCCCGCATGGCGGGCTGTCTCTCCCATAGATCGGGGTTATCGCCTGATCAAGTTGTTATTGTTAATCAATCGGAGGCTACCCCAACGAAGCCTGTATGGCGGACTGTCTTACCGTTAGATCATGCCTATCATTACGTATTTGGTGGGGAAGTAGTCCGCGAAGGCGGACTTTGTTTGCGTAGCCCGACAATTTATTGTCCGGGCGATCTCCGAGAATGACCACACGCTGAATGGGATGTGTGGAACTTGACATGGGATCGCCATTATGATAAGATCGGGGATGTCCGATAAATAATCGAATAACATACTCTTATCTAGATGGGCGGAGGGATCGGCCCCGTGAAGCCCGGCAACCAGATCAGGCGCAACTTGCTCCGATTGTTGGTGCCAAATCCGGCAGGACCCTATGGGGGACTGAAAGATGAGAGAGAACCACGCTTATGTCGTATGCCTAGTTCTCTCCTGTTGAGAGAACTTTTTTTGTGCGCGGCGCGGAACGTAGAACGTAAAACGTAATGCGCCAGTACGAGAGTTTCGTGTGAATGGTGTAGTTGAGTTGGTAATC
Source organism: Chloroflexia bacterium (assembly GCA_049580985.1). GTDB lineage: Bacteria > Chloroflexota > Chloroflexia > QHBQ01 > JADMIH01 > JADMIH01. The sequence continues at coordinate 3,662 of JBAURA010000507.1, read as the reverse complement.
CGCAATCCGCAATCCGCAATCCGCAATGCAGTTGAGTGGCTGCCCGAAGGCACGCTCCGGCTGCTTGACCAGTCGCTTCTGCCTGCTGAGGTGCGCTTTATAGAGTGCCGTAGCGTTGAGGTGCTGGCCGAGGCTATTCGCGGCTTGAAGGTGCGGGGCGCGCCCGTGATCGGGATCGCCGCCGGGTACGGGTTGTGCCTCGCGGCCAACGCTTCGCAAGCGGATGATAATCCTGGGCTGCTGGATGACCTGGTGGCTGCCGCCCGCACGCTGGGGGAGACCCGGCCAACCGCCGTCAACCTTGCGTGGGCGCTCGGCGAAGTGCTGGAGGCTACCCGGCGCGCTGCCGTGGACGGCGATCTCGACACAATCAAACAGGCGGTATGCGATGCTGCCCGGCGGCTTGACCAAGAGAATACCGAGGCGAATGGTCGCATGGGAGAATACGGCGCTGATCTCCTGCGCGATGGGATGAACATAGTGACCCATTGCAACGCGGGTCCATTGGCGGCGGGGGGAATCGGGTCGGCACTGGGGGTGGTCTATACGGCTCACAACCAGGGCAAGCATTTGCACGTGTGGGTGGACGAAACGAGGCCGGTGTTGCAGGGCGCGCGCCTCACTACCTGGGAGCTAGCCCAGTGGGGAGTGCCCCATACGCTGATCACCGACAATATGGCAGCCTCTCTCATGCAAGCCGGGCAGGTAGACGCCGTGATCCTGGGGGCGGACCGGATCGCTGCCAACGGCGACACCGCGAACAAGATCGGCACCTATGGGCTGGCTGTGCTGGCCCACCATCACCGAATACCCTTCTACGTGGTCGCGCCCCTGTCTACCATCGACACGTCTATCCCCGACGGCAAGGGGATCATAATCGAGGAGCGCCACGCCCAGGAAGTGACCCACCACGGCGGCAAGGCATACGCGCCGGAAGGCACACAGGTGTTCAACCCCGCCTTCGACGTTACCCCAAACAGCCTCATTAGTGCTATAATCACTGAGTCCGGCATTGCACGCCCGCCTTTTGACGATGCGATCCGGGGGTGGAAGAGTAAAACGTAAAACGTAAAACGTAAAACGTAAGTGGCGTAATACGCAATACGCAGTAAGCAATACGCAGTTACAACTATGATCAATCCGCAATCCGCAATCCGCAATCCGCAATCAACCCTGATTACCGGCTCTGTGGCCTACGACAACATCATGGACTTTCCGGGCTATTTCAAGGACCATATCATGCCCGATAAGATCCATGTGCTCAACCTGTCGTTTTTGGTGAAGACCATGAAACGCCAGCGCGGAGGGGTGGCCGCCAACATCGCCTATACGATGGCGTTGCTGGGCGCGCCGCCCTCTCTTTTTGTGTCGGTGGGCGCTAACGACTGGGTCGAGTACCGCGACCAACTGCACGCGCTTGGGATAGACACCCGCTTCGTAGAGGTGGTCCCAGACGAGTTCACGGCCACATGCTACATCACCACCGACATGGATAACAACCAGATCACTGGCTTCTACCCTGGAGCGATGGCGCGCGATAAAGCGCGGTCGCTCAGGTCGGTGCCGCGTGATGAGATCGGGCTGGTGGTGATCGGGCCGACCGAGCCTGAGCCTATCGTCACGTTCACCCGCGAGTGCCAGGAACTGGGCATCCCCTACGTTTATTCGCCCATCTGGCAGATCATCCGCATGAGCGGGGAGGAGTTGGCCGAGGGCGTGCGCGGCGCGAAAGTGGTGGTCGCCAACGACTATGAGTACGAGCTGATACTCAACAAGACGGGCATGGACCAGCACGCCATATTGGAGCACGCGGAGATGGTGGTCTGTACCAAGGGCAAGTACGGATCGGTGATCATGACCCGCGACGAAGTGGCCGCTATACCGCCAGCCCAGGAGGAGAAAGTGATCGACCCCGTGGGCGCGGGCGACGCCTTTTTGGGTGGCCTGGTATTTGGCCTCAACACAGGGCTGGACATCGAGCGCGCGGGCAGGGTGGCCTCGCTGGCTGCCACGTATGCCGTCGAGAACTATGGCACGCAAGCCCATAGCTACACCCGCGAGCAGTTCGCGGAGCGCTACAACCAGAACTTCGGTGATGAGCCGGCTATACTGGCGGCCCTGGACCTGGCCGTATCCAGTTAGGAAGGATGCTATGGCTCGTATCATTGTTATCAACGATACACAGGAGATACTCGAACTGTTCTGTGCCATCCTGCAAGAAGAGATGGGGCATGAGGTTACCATCGACTCGTATAAGCCCCACATGGTTGAGGTGATCAAAGCCGCCAGACCCGATCTGATCGTCAGCGACCACGTTTTCGGGGAAGAGAAGATCGGCTTTCAACTTCTGCAACGCCTGAAGATGGACCGGGACACCGCCAGCATCCCCGTGATTATCTGTAGCGCCGCCGTTAAGGACCTCAAGGAGATGGAAGGGTACCTCACGGCCAAGGGTGTTGGCGTCCTGTATAAGCCTTTCGACGTGGACGAGTTGATTAGCCTGGTCAACCTCAAGTTGGAGGAAGCCGCTAATCCAAATGTGCACGCGGGTGAGGGGATGCCCGACAGCCCATCTAAATAGAGATTATCACCCTATGGAGCAACCGCTGGCTGTGCATTGCATAGCCGTCGGGTAGGTCGAATAGGCCACGTCATGGACCAGAAGCGTGCAACGTGACGCGAATGAGAGGTGTTGAGGGAGCAACACACGCCATCCGTAAGACGCGCAGAAGGCAATGATACGTGAGGACGGACGATAGACGATAGACGATGGACGATAGACGGTAGACGAAATACGCAGTACGTAATAGTCACGTATCACGTATCACGTATCACGTAAGCATGAACAACTAACAGGAGAATTAGCAAAATGGTAACTCCGATTGAACCAAGATTCAGCATACCGCTGACAGAAGGTGCGCCCGTGAAGGCGCACGTCAAAGACCTGGGGCTGGCCGAGCGTGGCCGTAGGCGGATCGAGTGGGCCGAGGCCGAGATGCCTGTGCTTCGGCAGCTAAGAGAGCGATTCGAGCGCGAGAAGCCCCTGGAGGGCATGCGCCTCGCGGCCTGCCTGCACGTGACGGCTGAGACCGCCAACCTGATGCGCACCCTCAAAGCGGGTGGCGCGGACCTGGCGCTGTGCGCCTCCAACCCCCTCTCCACGCAGGACGACGTGGCCGCTTCGCTGGTGGTGGACTTCGGCGTCTCCACCTTCGCCATCAAAGGCGAAGACTCGGAAAGCTACTACAATCACGTGGTGGCGGTGCTGGCCCACAAGCCGCACATCACCATGGACGATGGGGCCGACCTGGTGTCTTCCCTCCTCTTCATGGCGCTCGACCGCCTGGATGAGGTCCACCCTAAGGTGCGGGAGTGGGCAAGCTCACTCTCTACCGAGGAGAGGGAAGAGATCCTGAACGGCATCGTGGGGAGCAGCGAGGAGACCACCACCGGCGTTATCCGCCTGCGCGCCATGGAGAAGGACGGCGTGCTGCGCTTCCCCGTGATCGCGGTAAACGAGTCCGACACCAAGCACCTGTTCGACAACCGCTACGGCACGGGCCAGAGCACGATAGACGGGATACTGCGCGCCACCAACATCCTGCTGGCGGGCAAGACCTTCGTGGTGTGCGGCTACGGCTGGTGCGGGCGCGGCCTGGCGC
>JBAURA010000506.1:0-10486 GCA_049580985.1 Chloroflexia bacterium | reverse complement strand
GCTTGGGAAATCATCGAGGAACTCTTCCAACGTTTCATCGCCCTCAATATAGTCGAATAGGTTCTGTATGGGCACACGAGTACCGGCGAATACTGGCATACCGCTCATTATCTCTGGATCGCGGATAATCAACTTGCTATCAGTCATCGTCATCACCACCTTCTTAGATATGGGCGCAACCTAATTATGAGGCTTTTATCTCCTTGCGACCACCAAACAACCAATACCCGTACAACAGCACCCCCGTCACAATCCCCGTCCCGTGCTTCACCCAGTCCGGCACCTCCGACGGTGAGAGAAAACCCTCGATGAGCCCCGCCACCACCAGCAACACCGCCCCGCCAAGCAGCAGCCGCACCGCCCTCTGGGCTGCCAGCCTGAGCGCCTCCCCCCGCGCCATGAGGCCTGGACGCAGCATAGCATCCGCCAGCATCAGGCCCGCGCCGCCCGCCAGGCAGATCACGCTTAACTCGATCACCCCGTGGCCTGATACGAAGGCCAACAAATCGTCGCCCAACCCGTACCGCGTCACGATACCAAAGATAGCCCCCAGGTGCACGCCGTTGAAGATCAGCACATACACCGTGCCTACCCCCATGAGCATCCCCCCGGCGAACGCCAGGATCGCCACCTGGATGTTGTTGGTCATGATAGTGGCCGAGGCGAACGAGCGCTCAGCGCCCGGTATCTCGGTCCACAACTCGCCCCGCTCGGCGTATGACAGCACCGCCTGGTAGGTGTTGCTATCCAGCAGCGTGCTCGCCGCCGGTAAATAGAATAACGTGGCGAAATAAGAAAGGAGGCCGGTTCCAAAGAAGAGGAGCACAGAAAGCAGGTAATACCCCGACGTCTCCCGGAAGAGGCGCGGGAAGTCCACCAGAAACCAGCGCCCGATGTCGCGCCAGCTAAACCCCGCCGTGCTGTACACGTTGGCATAAGAGTTGGATACCAGCTTGTTGAGATAGGCCACCACCCGGTCGCCCGGGAAATCGCGGCGGGCGCGTGCCAGGTCCGACGCCGCCAGTCTGTACAGCCGCGTCATATCCTCCAGGTCGCTGGCGTTCAGCGAGCGCAACTGTCCCGACCCCGCCCTCCCCGTGAGGTCCTCCAGCCGTGCCCAATCCCCCTGCCGCTCGGCCACAAAGCGTTCTAGCGCGCTCATAGCTTTTATTGTACCATAGGGATCAGGCGGTTAAGGGATTGAGGGATTGAGGAATTGAGGGATTAGAGCCTGATATCTCACCTGTCCACCCTTAATCCCAACCCCAACCCTTTAATCCCTTAACCCCCATGGACGAGCATCTAACAATCTCCACGCCCGAACAGGTAGCCTTCCAGTACGAGATGGCCGGCATCGGCTCGCGCTTCGTCGCTTCGCTGCTGGATCACCTGATCATGGTCACGGCGCTGGTGCTGGTCAACTGCGGCATCTACGGCCTCTTCATTAACAACATACTACGTGGCGGCGTCGATGATGCGGGCCTATACCTGGTGCTCTCCTTGATGGTGATCATCTCCTTCGCCATCTTCTGGGGCTACTTCGTGCTCTTCGAGACCGTATGGAACGGCCAGACCCCAGGCAAGCGCGCCGGTCGCCTGCGCGTCATCAGGCGCGACGGCCAGCCCGTGCGCGCGGGCGAGGTGATGGTCCGCAACCTCGTCAGGCTGATCGATTTCCTGCCCGGCTTCTACGGCATAGGGCTGATCGCCATGTTCATCAACAAGGATGCGTGTCGCCTGGGCGACCTGGCGGCGGGCACCATCGTGGTGCGCGAAGGCGAGCTTACCCGCCTCAGCGACGTGAAGGTCGCCTCAAGCTCATCGCCCCAGCCCGCCTATGCCGCCGCTACCTATGGAGCGCCAAACACCGCTTCCTACGCCGCCTCCTCCGTCTCATCGCCCTACGCCCCCCAACCCGAGACACCCTATGCGGTCACAGGTTACGGCCCTGCGCCTCCCGTCGTGCAGCGATACGATCCCCTCCCCGGTATCTCCCTGCGAGAAGTGACCCCCGACGACTATCGCCTCATCCGCGAGATGCTTGCCCGCTGGGGTCGTGGCGAGCTATCGCGCGACCGTGCCTACGACCTGTCATATAGGCTGGCCCACGGCGTAGCCTCCCGCATGGGACAGGACTTTCGAGAGTGGCAAAGCCGTGGCTGGGAGCCAATCACCTTCCTCCAAAGCGTCCTCACAGCCAAAGAAGCCAGGGATTAGTTGCCGGTTGTCGGTTGTCAGTTGTCGGTAGAGAGAACTGACAACCGGCAACTGACAACTGGCAACTGTCCCCGCTTGACGCCCAAGCACGCCATTCGGTATGCTTACTGCGGGAGTGGATAGGTCCCGGTGGGCTTCACAGTCTTCAAAACTGCTGTGCGTTACGCTGAGTGGCGCAGGTGGGTTCGACTCCCATGCACTCCCGCCACCTGTATTCCAGAAGTATTACGCCTCTCCAAATGAAGCTTCGGCTTTACGCTCTTCAAGAGGTAACAATCTTAAGAGGACCTATAAGATCTATCCCTTAGCACGGGTGCGCAATCGCTACAATCCAGCATTGAAGCAAGCTCAACGTCCTTGCCGAAGCCTCGCTCAATAAGCTCCCTGCCCGAGCTTGACTCCGCCAGCGTTGCATAAAGCTTATCCTTGACCATTTCATAAGCGCTGAGAGCAATTTGCGCTTCGGGCGAAAGCGTCCCTTCATCCATGTGGCTGATGATCGCGCCCGCCCCAATCAAGTCCTCGATGGCGGGGCGCAACGTGCCGTCACTCCATCGCTCGCCCGCCGGGACGATCAGTACGTCTTGTCCCATTTTCGATGCAGCTTGCCCCACGCTACGGGCGTTCCGCAAGCACCCAGCCAGCGTGGGCGTGCTCCCCGTCGCCAGCGATAGCGTCGCCCCGTTAGGCGATGGAAGCACCAACCGAGTCTCGGCAGGTATCGCCCGCAGTGACGCTGGTGAGAGTGTGTATCGCCCCTCGTCCGTGCGCCTGCTACTCGCCGCCACCCCTCCTACCTTCGCAGCGAACTTATCAAGCTCTTCCCCACCCCACAAAAAGGGATAAACCACCGCCCCGCGCCCAACGGCCACATCCACGCACGTCGAGAACGAAAGTACATCCACAATAATCACAACATCGCAGGCCATCGCCAGGTGGGCTATCCCCGGCGCACCCCATTCGCAACGGATATTGTAGGCTGTTTGGTCGTAGTACATGAAGGTAGACGGTAGACGGTAGACGGTAGGAGTTACGTCTTGCGTTTTACGTTTTACGCAATCGTCCACCGTCTACCGTCTACCGTCTACCGCCCCAGCAGCCTCCTTGCCTTCAGCGCAAGCGCGACATTCAGCAGGGTGCCAGCGTCCTTGAGGTCTTTGCCCAGGATCTCGCTTGCGCGTTCCAGTCGGTAGGCAAGCGTGTTGCGGTGGACGTAGACCTCGCCCGCCGTCTCGCGTAGCCGCCCGGCGTGCATAGCAAACGATTCGACCGTTGGCAGGAGGTGGGTAGCGTAGCGCGCATCATGTGCCAGCAGCGGCCCCAGCGTCTCATGTACGAAAGCCTGCAACTCCTCCCTCTTCTCCTTGTATAGGAGGACGAGCAAGCGGTCCGCTCCCATCTGGTCATACTTGACGGGTTCGCCACCACGCAAACGGGCCGATACCAGCGCCGCGACACGGGCTTCCGCAAGCGATTCGGCTGCCTGTGCCAGGGGATTCTCGGTGCCGATGCCGCACGCCCAGCCTGCCCTCGCCAGCGCGGCCTCGTCGCTGCCGGGAGGGAGCAACGCCAGCAGGCCGTCTTCGTATTCGCGGACGGCCAGGCGCGGCTCTCCCCTGGCTGGCTGCCCTGTCAGGCTCGCAAGGACCCCATTGGTCCCCTCCCCGGATCTCGGTGTGCTGTCGAGCGGCACAAGCAGGGCCACCGACAGGCTCGCGGGGAGCGTATAGCCATCTCGCCGGGCCAACGCCTGCACTTCACCTGGCGACGTGCCCTGCCCCGAAACCAGGCTCTCTATCCATGCCCACGCTTCCTGGGGCGCTGATACCTCGCGCCTGGCCTGGAAGAGCGCGCATTCCCGGATGATCTCCTGCTCTATTTCGGGCAGGGCATTATCCCCCACTATCTGGAGAAGTGGCAGCCCCACTCGCCTGGCCGCCTCCACCGCTTCGCTATCCACCTCCCCTTTGATGGCGAAGCCCACAGCTCCCAATTGCGCCAGCCTTTCGATCACACTTGCCGGGGTGATGCCTTGCCGTGAAAGAGTATCCAGTCCAGCCAGGGCGATCTCCCCGCCTTTCATAGGGGGTATGGCGGGGGAATAGGGCCGCAACGACACGGCCCACACTACCGGGTGACCCAGGCTCCCCTCGGCAGCCAGGACCTCTACCCCATCGAGCGGCCCGCCTGCCCGCATCAAATCTCTAAGCGTGAAGGATTGCATATTGTGTACTGTGCATTTCCCCGTTACATCTCACGCTTGTGCCTCTCACCTTCTTGTCGTGTAATTCGTAATTCGTAATTCGTAATTTCCTAGTCTGCCATCCACCTACCTCAGCACCACCGCCTGACCTTCTTCCAGCCCGGAGATCACCTCGGTGTCGGTGTTGTTCGATAGGCCGGTCTCTATCTCCACTTTGCGGTTTGTGCCGCCATCCTGGACCGTGACGTATTCCCGGTCGCCGACCGTCTCGATAGCGCGGTTGGGGATGAGCAGCACGTCGTCCTTGCGCTGGGCCGTGACGTCCACGCTAGCGGCCATCCCTTCGCGGGGCACTACACCCTCGGCGGTGGAAAAGCGCACCGTGGCCTGGTATACGGTGCTCCCCTGCTTCTGGGTCGCGCCCGGCGCCAGCTTCTCGATTGTGCCCGGCAGCCTGACTCCGGGATAGGAATCCAGTGTGACCGTGACCGCCTGCCCCACGCTCACGCGGCCCACATCCAACTCATCGATGTCCGCCTTGATCCGTAATGACGCTATATCCGCCACGGTCATGACCTGCTGGTAGCCGCCCACCGTCTCGCCCACCTCAAGATCGCTCGTGAGCACAGTGCCGGCTATCGGCGTGGTCAGCTGCGCGTCCGCGATCTGGGCGTTGGCCGAATCTACCGCTACCTGCGACAGGGCAATCTCTTGCTCAAGCATCTTGATTTCAGTGGAGGTAGGCCCCGCCATCACCTTGTCCAGGCTAGCCTGTGCGGCGTCCACTTTGGCCTGCGCCGCGTTGATCTCTTCTTGCGTGGCCCCTCGCTTCACCTTGTCCAGGTTTGCCTTCGCCTGTGCCACCGCCTCTTCGGCCTCGCGGACCTCTTCGACGGTTGGCCCTGCCACGACCTTGTTCACCCCTTCTTGCGCTTCCCTCACCTGCGCGTCGGCTATCGCCACCTGCGACTGCTCAGCCTGCTTTGCCGCCTCGTAATTCAGCCTGGCTTGCTCGTAGCGCCCGTCGGGATCGAGCCAGTTCTGGTTGGCCTCCGCCGCCTGCTCCATCGTGATGCGAGCCTGTTCGGTCTGGTTGGCCGCGTTCGACGCCACCAGGTCGCGGTTCGCCTTTGCCTGGTCAAGTTTGGCCTGCGCTATACCTATATCCTGGGGGGTCGCCCCCTTCTTCAGTTGGTCTAGCCTGGCCTGCGTCTGATTCAGCGCCGCCTGCGCCCCCGCGATATCTTCGCTTGTGGCCCCGGCCTTTATCCTGTCCAGGTCGGCTTTTGCAGCGTCCACGTTGGCCCTGGCCGCCGCGACATCGGCTTCCGAGGCCCCATTCTTCGCCTGTTGAAGCTTCAGCTTGCTGATCTCAAGCTGTATACTGGCCTCCTCCAACAGCCTCCTGGGTGCGTCGGTCTCCAACTCGGCAAGCACGTCTCCTGCCTGGACTCTATCTCCTGGCCTGGCACGCACCTCCGCCACCCTTCCCGATGTCTTGAAAGCCAGCCGCGTGCTGTTCTCGGCCTGCAATCTGCCCGTCGTCTCCACAGTAGAGATGATGGTGCCTATGCGTGCCGTTGTGGTCAGGGCGCGGTTGCTCGGCCTCAGCAGTATGAACCCTGCTATCACCGCCAGCAGCAGTATGAGCGCCACCGGCACTATAACGCGCCAGCGTCGCCGCCTCGGCACCAGCAACCGGTCCTCCGTCATCGAGGTTGAGGTTGCCCCGCCAAATTCAGCCTCACCTTTGCCGTTCCCATCGATGTTGCCGTCGATTGACGGCTCCGCGATCTTCGGTATCGTCTTATTCATACGGTTTCTCAATCCATACTAGCATTAGCTTATATATGCTCTATTCTACGGTTTCTCTCCTATGACTGTTGCGCTTGCGTGTATGTCTCTATACCTGAATGTGCCTAATTGCACCAGCAGCACGTCGTTGGGAGCAGCATTCTCCGGGTGGTGCTCGAATACGGCCCGCTCGAAGTACTGGACGATATAGCTCTTGCCATCCAGGTTCGACACTTCGGTAAACTCGTCCGAGATGGGCAGCCCTTGTTGAGCTATTCCGCCGTGCCCACGCCAGTATTCGAGGAACCTGCCGCCCACTCGCTTGCCCGTCTCCTTAAACACAACCGAGCCGGGCGCGGTGTTCGGCGTTTCAACGGGCGCGCCTGTCGCGTACTTCTCCTTGAACCTGAATACCCCTAGCAATTGCAGCAGCACGTCGTTCGGCGCTACGTTCTCCGGATGCATCTCGAAGACCGCACGCTCGAAATACTGGACGGTGTAAGTTTTACCGTCTATGTCCGATTTCTCCTGGACCTTCTCCGAGATCGGGTATCCGAACTGCGGCAGCCCACCGTTAGCCTGCCAGTATTGGAGGAACCGCCCCTGTACGGTCTTGCCCGTCTCCGGGAACATCGTACCGGCGTTCCGCCCGCTCCCCAACTCCCGGTCGAAGAACTGCGGGATCAATGTCTTGATCGTATCTATGCTGGGGTCCAGGTCCTGTAGCTTGCCGGTGGCGGGTACGAAGGCATGCCCGGCGTTCTTGACGATCACAAACGTAGATTGCGCCCCCGCCGCCGTCAGCCTGTCGTGTAGCTTTTTAGACTGCTCTACGGGCACCACGATATCCTTGTCGCCATGTATTATGAGGAAGGGTGGAGCGCTCCCGGTCACGTAATTGACCGGGCTGGCCTTTTCCAGCACGTCGATAGGTCCGCCCTCCTCGTACCCAAATACCGCGCTGCCCAGGCCGGTGGCGCGCCCGCTTACATCGTATGCCAGCAGGTCGGTAGGTCCGAACATATCCACCACCGCCTGCACCTTGCTCGATTGGTCGCCCTGCCCGCCCTTACCATCAAAGCCCACGGTCGAGTCGGTAAGCCCCAGCAGCGCCGCTAGATGCCCGCCCGCGCTGCTGCCCCAAACGCCTATCCTGTCGGGGTCCAGGTTGTATGTAGCGGCGTTGGCCCTCAGGTACCGCACCGCGCACTTTACGTCTTCGATCTGGGCCGGCCATTTATGCTCCGGCGCGAGCCGGTAATTCACCGACACCACCAGGAACCCCAGCGCATTGAGGTCCGCCGCCCCAAGCCCGATCTCTCTCTTATCTCCGGATACCCAGCCCCCACCGTGCACGTACATAACCACAGGTACAGGGCCATTCCCTTTTACCGTAGGCGGGTAAACGTCCATCTTCAATGCCACGCCACCCGCCGTGCAGTAGGTCACGTCTCGCTGCACGGCATTGCTCTGCGCTTTTACTACACTGCCACTCACAATCGCGCCCACCAGCAGCACCACGACCGTCAGCAACAATCTAATTCGGCCTATAACTCTCAACTACCTAATCCCTTCATTAAAAACAGCTACTTCAACAGCTACTTCCAACTAACAAACACTCGTTAGTTCCTGGTTCCTGATTCCAAGTTTCTAATCCCCTAATCCCCTAATCCCTTAATCCCTTAATCCCTTAATCCCTCTCACTCATACCTCAAAGCCTGGCTCACCTTCAGGCGGGCCGCGCCAAGGGCAGGGCCTATGCTTGCCAACATGGTCAGCGCAATGGTAAAGAGGAGGGCGCTAACCACCATCTCGACTGGGAAGACGAAGTCGAGGGGGAAGAGCACCTGCTCCATCAGCCACACCAGCAGGCGGGCCATCGGCAGGCCGAGCGCCAGCCCGAACACGAAGCCCATGCCCCCCATCGCCAGCGCCTCGGTGAGGAACACCTGCACCAGGTGGCTGTTCCTCCCGCCCACCGCTCGCATCACCCCGATCTCGCGCCTGCGCTCGAGCACGTTGAGGGTGAGCGTATTGGCGATGCCGATTCCGCCTATAGTCCCGACTATGAGCGTCATCGCAAATAAAAGTATAGTGAGTATCTTGCTGGCCTCCAGGCTGGCCTCTTTGTCGGCGTATGCGGCCATCATGCCGGGCGTGAGGTCGCGGTATTTCTTCTCGATCTTCGCTAGCGCCGCCTCCACCGACGGGCCGTCGTGCGCCTGGAAGCGTACCGAGAAGAAGTCGGCGGCGCTTCCCCTGCGGAGGAGCGTATTGGCCGTGCCGAGGGGCACGAACACCTTGCCCCGGCTCGAAGATTGCAGCCCCTGGGCGTTGTCGTTCACCAGCCCCACCACCGTCAGCCACGCATTCTCGCCCCCTACCCGCACCTCTATGCTATCGCCCAGGCGATAACCCTGCGTGTCGGCGAACCGCGACGAGATTACCGTACTATACGGCTCGTCCGCTTTCAGCCAGCGCCCTTGCGTCAGCTTGTACTGGTAGAGCCGCGTGTCGGCGGGTAGCCCCCACATCGTCACTCTCAGGTCGGCCACGGCGGCGGACGAGCTGGCCCAGGCCTCTACCTCCACTACTTCAGGCATGGAGCGCAGGGTGGCCCCGAAGCCCTCGGTGACGGGCGTGTTGAACCATACCCACGCGTCGGCCCCGTATACGTCATAGGCGTTCTCTATTGAAAGGTTTACCGAATCGCTCGTGCTCTGGGCGGCGAGGAAGGCTGCCGTCGCCAGCGCGATAGCCCCCACCGTCACGAGATTACGCACTTTACGCCGGGCCAGGTTGCGCAGCGCCATGCCCGGTATCCTGGGGAGCTTGCTCAAGCGCTGGATGAACTTGTCGAGCGCGCCCTGCCCATATGTGGCCGTGATGCCGTAGCTATCGAGCGCCTTGCGCACCGTGATCGCCGTGCCCCTCCAGGCGGGGAGGTAGGCCGCCAGGGTGGTGACGCCCACGCCCACGGCTATGCCCTGCGCTATGTCCAGCGGATCGACCTTGATGCCGTTGATGTTGAGGTTGAATAGGTTGCCCAGGTAGACCAGCAGGCCCCAGCTGCCCAGCACCCCCAGCAGGAGGCCCAGCCCCGTGCCCAGTATCCCGTAGATGACCCCAGCTACGATATAGACGCTGACTACCTTGCCGCCGGTGGCCCCGATGGCCTTCATCGCGCCGATCTCGCCCATCTGCTCGGAGATGACAGCGGCCAGCGTGTTCGCCACCAGGAAGGAGGAGATCACCAACCCCACGATGGAGAAGACGGTCATCAAGGCCACCAGCGCGTCAAGTTGGCGCTTGCCCACGTAGTCTTCCGGGTTGCGCTCCCAGTACGCGCCGTATTGCAGGTTGCGCTTGGCGAACGCGCGCTCGATCTCGTGCCTGGTATCGGTGCGGACGCCTGGCGAGAAGTCCGCCAGACGCACCAATACCTGGTTCGCGCCGTCCATGCTGTTCATCTTCTGCACGTCTTCTTCGGTGGTGTAGGCCACGGACGTGCCGATGATGTTGGCCGACGGGTAGGAGGGCGACCGGGCGAAGCCCACCACTACCAGGTGACGCGTATCCTTGCCCGCGCGGTAAACCACCTCATCACCGACCTGGATCGGGGCCACGTCGCGCACCGACGCTTCAAGCACGATCTCTCCCCGGCGGGGCCAACGTCCCTCCACCAGATCCACGCGGTTGACGCGCATATCGCTGAAGTCGCGTATGCCGTTGAACAACATGTCGCGCCACCCGCCCGCCGCGTACCACTTGGAGAAATACTGGGCGCGCAGGTCTACCGCATACACGTTCGGGACCTGGGCCAGGGCGTCCATCAGGCTCGCGGGCGCGCCGCCCACCCACCAGCGCATATCTTGCTGGGAATTGTTGTTGTAGGCCGAGGCCTGCGCCGCCGTCATGTTCTTGGAGGTAGAGGTGATAGCCACCAACCCTCCTACTCCGATCACGATGCCGATGATAGTGAGGAGGGAGCGGAGCCGCCTGCGCGTCAGGTCCCGGTACGCTTTGCGAAGCGAGAGAAACATACGTTTACATTATACCCGACGGGGACGGTTGTCAGTTGTCAGTTGTCAGTTGTCGGTAGTCGGTAGTCGGTAGTCGGAGGGAGTGTAGGAGGGATCTGGCTATGGAAATCCCTTAAACGGTAATTGCTAGTTTGTTTTGTGCGTGAGAAGGGCTAAGAGAGTGTCAGAGGACCGGTTGGAAGGCTAATCAGATGGAGCCAACTAAGCTAGATAAGTGGCTCTACTGGCG
>JBAURA010000505.1:0-3589 GCA_049580985.1 Chloroflexia bacterium | reverse complement strand
TCAGCAGCCCCGCGTTCCAGAAGACAAACAGGGCCGCCACCCCGGCTATCGCCCAACGTGGCACGCCCCTCGACATGGCCCACGCGATCAGCGCGCACGCGCCGAGCACGAATATGAGCGTGCAATTTATGAAGCGGCGCTGGCCGAACGAACTGGCGCTCTGCCAGGTGAGAAACGAGCCTGCGATATACACCTGGAACAGGAACGCCAGCATCAGCGCGCCCGCAAAGAGCCGGTCGCGCCGCCAGAATAGCGCCATGCCACCCAGGCACACCGCCACGATGGGCGTCCACACTACCAGGCCGTGCTCCGGGTTGAAGAGCACGTTGAAGAAGTTGGGCGACGTGAATGTGAACTTGCCGGCGACCACCTGCGACGGCCCGAACCTGCCCGTTATCACACGGTACGCGATCAACTGAGGTATAAAGGCGATCAAGGCCGCGACCAGCATTACGCCAAACCCAAGCGTCAGCCTGGCCGCGCGCCTGGCCCAATCCGCGCTACGCCCCCGCCAGATAGCAACAAAGGCCACCAACGCCTCGACCCCAGGTATAACGAAGAAGAGCGCGTCCTGCTCGCGGACCAACATCATCAGCCCACCCAGCGCTCCCAGTATGCCCCATTGCGCCAGCGTGCGCGCCCGGCCTTCACGAAGACGCGTGCGATGCCAGTACCAGATGAACAACGTAACAACCAGCAGCGAAGTAGCGTGCGACCAGGGCGGCGCGATCACCGTGTAGAAGATAAGGGAGGTAGAGAACCACACCACCACCACTCCGAAAGCGGCCAGCCTGCGCCTAAAATATTGGCTGGCGATAGACCAGCAGAGCAGCAGCCCCAGGCATCCGAACAGGTACGACGTGAGGCAGATCGCCGCGATATACGGATCGGACCACCCATCCGCCTCTACGCCAAAACCCAACGCCTGCGCCGCCACGCTAAAAACGTGAGCCAGCACATAAGACGGCATCCAGAGCAAACCCGTGCCTATAGGCGCTTCGTTGGTAGGCAGGCCGGTGAGCGGCTCGCGCGTCTCGTACAGGTCGGTCTTGATCTTCTCGAACTTGACGGGGTCCACTTCGTACCAATGCAGATAATCGTTGCTGAAATCCAGGTCGCCATCGAAGAAGAGAGAGTGCGTGTAAGCGTAATACTTGATCTCGTCCGAAGCGTAGATACGGCGCGTAGCCAGCAGCGCAAGCAGAACAAATAGCGCAATCAGAAGCAGCAATGGGCGATTGAAGAGACGCCCGATGACCGTCGACCGTCGACCGTCGACCGTCGCAGCATCGCTGCTAGTAGCAGGGCTAGCGCGCGCCATGCACTACCTCCGCTATGCGGGCGGCGCGGGCCGCGTATGTGTAGCCGTCAGAGAGAGCGCGCGCGGCCTGCCCCATGCGCTCGCGCCGGGCGGGGTGAGCAATGAGCGTAGAGATCGCGATGGCGAGAGCATCGGCGTCCCCACCGCCAAAGAAGATGGCGGCCTCCTCGTTGACGATCTCGCGCAAGGCAGGCATATCCTTGCAGACCAAAGGCTTACCCACGGACATGTACTCAAACAGCTTCAGGGGCGAGGCCGTCATGCCCGTGACCGTATCGGGTATCACAAGCACGTCGGCAGCCTGCACGTAGGCCACGGCCCGCTCCTGGGGCAGTTGCCCCGCGAACACTATCCGGTCTTGAGGGATATGTAGCTCCTTCGCTTGTGAGCGCAAAGCGTCTACCTCGGCGGGCCGTCCGCCCACCAACACCAGCAGGGCATCCGGCTCGCGCTGGGCGATCATGCCGAAGGCCTCGATCAGGGTCTCCAAACCTCGATAGGCGAACGTCAGGCCCGCGTAACCTATTATGAACGCCTTTTCCGGCAGCCCCGTGTCCCGCCTGGCGTCGGCCATATCTACAGGATAATACAGCCCAGGGTCGAATGCATCGGGAATCACAGCGATTTCGTCAGTCTTCCTCAATCCCTGCCCTACTACCCAATCCTTGAAGGTCTGGGTAAGTGAGACCAGCCCGTGCGAGCGTGCAAGCGCGAGCCGGTCGAGCCACGGCAGCAAGCGCGACCAGAAGCCGCGCGGCCACCTGGAAACGCGGCTAGGGTGGTCGGCTTCCAGGTCGTGCACCTCGTATATGACGCGCGCGCCGTGCAGCCCTCGCAGCAAGCACAGCCACGCAGCGCAAACGGTGTCCCGAACGTAGATAACCCTGTAGCCGCGCCTCAGCAGCCGCCAAGCCACCAGTAACATAACGAGCATAAACGAGTAAAGGGTGCGCTCGATATAAGACCAACCGGCCCAGGGCACCAGGCGCGACAGCTTATTCACGGCGGGGCGAGGCAGGTGCATAGCATCCAGGGCAGCGAAGGCGCTCGGCTCGCGCAGCCAACGCGGGATCGCCAGCCGCATATCCGGTATGAGAGCACGCAACTCGCGCACCGTATTGTAGGTCTGAATGGCGTTGGCCGCGCCCAGGTCGAGGCGCATAGGGTAGGCTATGTAGAGGAGGGTGCGAGGCACCTGTACACCTCCTCCAGCCTGTCGCCTACCGCCCGCCAGCTAAAGAGGGCATGCACACGCTTCCGGCCCGCCTCGCCCATCCTGCGCGCCATGCCGGGGTCGGCAAGCAGGGTATTGATCTTCGCCGCCAGGTCCTCTGGGTCCTGTGGTCGAGCCAACAGGCCCGTCTCGCCGTCCACAACTACCTCCCGGAAACCCCCGAAGTCGCTGGCGACTACAGGCGCTCCGCACGCCATGGCCTCGCACAACGCCATCCCAAACGTCTCGTTCACGAACGAAGCCGCTACCAGCGTAGAGCAGGAGCGGTACAGCGCGGCCAGCTTGCTCTGCTCGACCCGCCCAAGCCACCGGATGCGGTCCTCCACCCCCAGCCGCCGGGCCAGCGCACGCAACTCATCCTCGTATTCCCCCTCACCCGCCACCCAAAGCTGCGTGCCCGGCGGGTCCAGCATCGGCAGCGCCTGCACCAAATACTCGCCACCCTTCCACCGGACCAGCCTGGAGGCATACAACAAGGCCGGCCTCTCCGGCGTGACGCTGAGACCATATGCGGCCAGCACCGCCGCGTCATCCTCGCCCTCCGGCTTGAACAGATCGAGGTCCACGCCGTTGTAAACCACTACCGGCTCGATCCCGTACCGCTCGTGCACCTGCCCGGCATTGAACTTGCTCGCCGCCACCGAACCGTCAGCGAAGCGCACGAAAAAGCGGTCGCCCGGCCAGAAGTCCTTGCCGTGGCAGCCAAATAGCAGCTTCCCGCCCGACATGCGCGCCAGCGCGCCCGGCGGCAGGTCGTACGGCTTCTGAATATGCACAACGTCATAACGCCCCCATATCAAGGCAGGAATAGCAAAAGGCACCATGCTCAACCGCTCAAGCATCTTGGTAAGCGTATACTGCCGTCCCAACAGCGGTATCTTGCGCCACACGTCCCGATCTACATAAGGGAACCGGCGCACCCGCACCCCCGCCACCTCAGGCCCGTCGATGCGGCCAACCCCCCCGAAGATATGGACCGTGTGCCCGCGCGCTGCCATCTGCGCCGCCACCTCCCACACAAAGTGCTCCACGCC
>JBAURA010000504.1:0-7634 GCA_049580985.1 Chloroflexia bacterium | reverse complement strand
TGTGATCGCCATTCTTCATAATGAGCCAATTCTGTGCTGCATCCCCACCAAAAACGCTAAAGCCTAACTTCTCATAGAAAGACTTCGACGCTTCTATATCTTTGACACTCAAACTCACCGAAAATGCGCCGAGTTTCATCTTTGCCTCACTAGGTATTCACAAATAACACTAACAACAGTCTGAAAGGAGGTGATGGTGGGCTGGTTGGCAGGTGAAGAAGAGACACTCGTGGTATGAGCAACCAAATCTACCCAACAGGCCTGACCGACCATCAAGGGGAGTATATCAGAAAGTATGTTCGTCTTGCAAAGCCTGGTGGCACACCACGCACTATGCACATGAGAGAGGTGATCAACGCCATCTTGTATATAGTAGTGGGCGGTGTCAGTGGCGAGTGCTGCCACGCTTGTACCCCAAGCCAATATCGCCCGGACAATAAATTGTCGGGCTACGCAAACAAAGTCCGCCTTCGCGGACTACTCTACCTATCATTATTGTTTCCACAAAGCACAATCTAAGAGCAAGACAGTCCGCCATGCGGACTTTGTTTGCGTAGCCCCCGATTTTAATCGGCGGGCGCTCTCACCGATCACGAGATTACCTCATTAACCCGGTAATCTCCATATACGGCGGGAATCATTACACCTGGGAATTACCGTTTCAGATAGGCAGGCGCTCCCAGGTCTGATATAATCGCTATACGTCCGGTATTGACAGGCATATACGCGCGTCAGCGACATTGGGGAGGGGTTAGCTATGTCTGCAACTTCGGTGGCTGTTCCGGCAACAAAAGTGATCCAGGCTCACGACACCCAGGAGCGCATATCGCCCCTGGCCGTCGGCTCGTGGGCGCTGTACGACTTCGCCAACACTATCTTTTCCCTCAACATCATCAGCACCTATTTCCCCCAGTACATAGTAGACGACAAGGGACTGAACGACGCGGTATACGCCTACCCCCAGTCGTTCGCGCTCCTGCTGGTGGCGCTGATCATGCCCCTGCTGGGGGCTATGTCCGACCGCACAGGGCGGCGCATACCCTGGCTGGCTGGCTTCACCTTCCTCTGCATCGCCATGACCCTGGTGATGGGCCTCACGGACAACGTGTGGCTCGTGATCGCCGCCTACGTGCTCGCCTCCATAGCCTACCAAACGGGGCTAGTCTTCTACGACACGCTCCTACCCTCGGTCAGCACTACCCTCAACTGGGGCAAGATATCGGGGCTGGGCGTGGGCCTAGGCTACCTGGGCGCGCTCTTCGGCGGGCTGGTGGTCACGCTCTGGCTAGGCTCCACCGGCACAAACCATGACGGCTTCATCCCCACCGCCCTCCTCTTCCTGGTGTTCGCCCTCCCCATCTTCTTCTTCGTGCGTGAGCGCGGCAAGCCCCAGGCAGCCCCCCAGGCCGAGCGGCTGTCGTGGCGCAACGGCGTCACCCAGATATGGCACACCATACAGGACGCCCGGCAGGTGCCCGGCCTGGTCCGCTTCCTGGTCGCCAACTTTTTCTACTCAGATGCCCTCAACACCGTCATTATCGCCATGGGCGTCTACGCCACGCAGGTGATCGGCTTCAAGAGCGCGTTCACCGTGCTGGCCCCGGCCATCCTTACCGCCGTGATAGGCTCGTGGCTCTTCGGGCTGCTGACCGACCGCCTCACCTCCAAGCACGCCCTGGTGATCGCACTTGTGCTCTGGATAGTGGTGCTCACGGCGGCGATCTTCATCACCGACCCGCTCATCTTCCAGTGGGGCATCGCCACCCTGGCAGGCGTGGCCCTCGGCGGCACCTGGACGGCGGCGCGCACTATGATGGTGGAGCTTAGCCCCCGCGAGAAGCTAGGCGAGTTTATGGGCATCTACAACCTCACGGGCAAGTTCTCCGCAGTGCTGGGGCCTGCCC
Source organism: Chloroflexia bacterium (assembly GCA_049580985.1). Lineage (GTDB taxonomy): Bacteria > Chloroflexota > Chloroflexia > QHBQ01 > JADMIH01 > JADMIH01. The sequence goes on along the minus strand of JBAURA010000504.1, from coordinate 5,730 downwards.
TCTGGGGCACCACGCTGCTGGTGCTCGACCCGAAGATAAACGGGCACTTCGCTTATGGTATAGGAATTGCTACGCTAGTCCTCATGGTGGTAATCGGCCTGGTTATACACCTGGGCACGCCCAACGTCAAAAGAGTAAAGGCATAAGCTAACTTAATACCGAAGACGGGCCAGGTCGCGCACGCTCATGCGAAAAGGAACCTCCTATGCGCACACGGTTGCCCAACGTTGCTTTTCATCTCCCACACCTGGGGAGATATAGCGCCGCGCTCTTTGGCCTGCTGGCGCTCGTAGCGGCGCTCACATTGCTGCAAAGCAACCCCACCAGCGCCGGTATCGCCGTGCCGCCAGGCTCAAGTTTAGCCGGTGGCACTCCCACTCCCACCCCCACCTGCGGCCCGGTGTGGCGGATGGAATACGGCCCAAACGCGGGGGACCGGTATAACCGGCTGGCTGCCGTGGACGATGTAGACGCTGATCGATTCTGGGCGGTTGGGTATGCCAGGAGCGGCACCGGGTATTACCTGCCTGTCGCCCAGCGCTGGGATGGCGCTCAATGGACCGTTACGGCCTCGCCGCCCGTAACCGAGAGCGCTTATCCCGTGGCCGTGGACGCTCTTACCGCCGGCGACGTGTGGGCCGTCGGCCACTCCTTCGACGGCATGGGCACGAAGACGCTCACCATGCACTGGGACGGAGCGCAATGGACCCTCGTGCCCAGCCCAAACCGCAGCCGTTACCAGTACGACGACTGGCTAACGGGCGTGGCCGCGGTGTCCGCCGACGACGTATGGGCCGTTGGCTACTACCAACAGACCCAGCCCAACTTTCACCTGCGCACGTCGATCATGCACTGGGATGGCACGGCCTGGCAGACCGTGCCTAGCCCACAGGGATTCAATTCCTACGATAACATCCTGACGTCGGTGAGCGCGGTGTCGGCTAACGATATATGGGCGGTAGGCTATTACCAGAGTGTGAGCCTGGGTGAGGTCAGGCCGCTGACTCTGCACTGGAACGGCAGCGATTGGAGCGTCGTTGACGTCACCGTGTCAAACGGCTACGACTACTATTTGAACGCCGTGCACGCCTATTCGGCCGGCGAAGTATGGGCAGTGGGCGCATATGAAGTAGGGCAGGACAGGTTCCGGACCTTTGCGCTGCAATGGAACGGCACAACCTGGCAGCGACGTAACCCGCCCAACCCCAGCAGCTACACCGATATACTGTACGACGTGAGGGCAGTAGCGCCCGGCGAAGTATGGGCCGTGGGCACTCATGGTGAGCAACCGCAAACCCTATCCGTACGCCTGAGCGGGGGTTCATGGCAAGTTGTGCCGTCTCCCAATGGCGCTGCGAGCGGCAACTTCCTGAACTCTGTTGCCGCCGCTTCCACGGGCGATCTTTGGTCGGTGGGCAACTACACGGATGGAAGCGTGACTTATGCCCTGACGCTGAACTACCCATCCGATGGCTGCGCGTCGCCTACGATCACCGTTACACCCACACCGTTGATATTGCCATCGCTCACTCCCACACCCACATATACTCCCGCCTGCGGGTTGGACTGGCACCATGTCGCAAGTCCCAACACGGACGGTTATTCGAGCTACCTGCGCCAGGTGGAAGTCATCTCCGAGGACGATGTTTGGGCGCTCGGCCCGCATTTGCAGCATTGGGACGGCACCGGCTGGACCATAGTGCCGGGTGGCCCAGGAGGGTGGGGTATCTCAGGCTCGGCATCGGACGACGTATGGGTGGTCGCTACGGGGGCGCTCCCCTGCTGCGAAGGCACAGCCACGGAACCTGGGGACGCCGGTCTATCCGTACCTCTTCCCCTACCCACGGCCCCCAGCGGCTACCACACCGCTACCTACCACTGGGACGGCAGCGACTGGACGCGCATTCCCAGCCCCGATCCCGACGGCACCTACAACTTCCTGCATGACGTGGCAGCGATTGCGCCTGACGACGCGTGGGCGATTGGTATGTCCGGGTTTAGATACCAGCCACTTGCTATGCACTGGGATGGCACAGCATGGACGGTCGTGCCAAGCCCCGGCGGGGGCAGCAACCAGATATTCTATATGGAGGCGGCGCACGCAAACGCCACCGACGACGTGTGGGCCGCAGGTTACTACTGGAACACCAACCTGGTCAGGGACCAATACTACATAATGCGCTGGGATGGCGCTCAATGGACGCCAAGCTTCTACCCGCCGACCGACCCTGACGCCAACAATCACCTCTTCGATATAGGCGGCAGTGGGCCTGACGATATGTGGGCCGTAGGCACAGCTATTCTGCACTGGGATGGCACACAATGGACTGATATGTCCAACCCGGTGCCGGGCAGCGTACTGCGAAGCGTGGTGGCGCTGGCTCCCGATAACGCATGGATAGTGGGTTCGATTGAGGATTACCCATTCACCCACCAGGAAACAGTGATACTACATTGGGACGGTACGCAGTGGACCCGCGTGTCCAACCCTAACCCCGATCCTTTCAGCTCTTCATTATCCGGGGTCGCCGCCGCCGGTCCGAATAGTGTGTGGGCGGTAGGCTACACGGGGCGTGACCTCAACGGCGCTATCTCGCGCACGCTGACAGAGCATTACTACGACCCGTGCGCGTCTCTGACGCCAACCCCGACCCCTGATGGCAGCGCGACCGCCACGAGAACGCGCACCCCCACCAGGACGGCCACGAGGACTCCGACGCCAAGCTCGACCGCGACAAGGACAGCCACGTGGACGGCAACGCGAACCGCAACGCGGACGGCCACAGGCACCGTAATCGTGGCTCCCTCCTCGACTTCGCCACCCAGCCGGACGCCTACCATAGCGGCCACCGTAGCAGGTACGAACACCTCCCTGGCTCTGACGCCCACCACTGTCTCCACAACCATTAGCACCAATACGGCTACTCCCCATATAGCCACCGCCACCGCTACGTCGTGCCCCTTACAATTCTCGGACGTGCCCGCAGGCTCGACTTTCTACACGTTCGTGCGCTGCCTCGCCTGTCGCGGCTACGTCAACGGCTATGGGGATGGGACGTTCGGCCCGAACAACAGCGTCACGCGGGGGCAGCTCTCCAAGATCGTATCTAACGCCGCTGGCTATACGGAGCCGGTATCAGGCCAGATGTTCGAGGACGTCGCGCCGGCCTCGACGTTCTATCCCTTTGTGCAGAGGCTTGCGTCACGCGGGCACATAGGAGGCTACCCGTGCGGCGGGCCGGGCGAGCCGTGCATCCCGCCCGACAACAGGCCGTACTTCCGCCCAGGCAATAACGCGACGCGAGGGCAAATCGCAAAGATAGTGGCTAACGCCGCCAATTTGAGCGACCCGCCCGGCGAGCAGGTCTTCGAGGACGTGCCGCCAGGCTCCACATTCTACGATTTCGTGCAGCGCCTCGCAAACCTGGCTGTCATGGCGGGCTATCCATGCGGCACCCCCGGTGAGCCGTGCGTCCTGCCCTGGGACAGGCCCTACTTCCGGCCCAACAGCAACGCTACAAGGGGACAGACTTCAAAGATCGTATCCAACACTTTCTTTCCTGGCTGTGACCCGGTAGCCCGCCGGCCATAATCTGAGAATGAATAACCCTGGCCCTTGATCTTGCCCACTTGCCAAATAAGCGCGCAATAGCTAAACTAGGCCTGATCGCAAGAGCAAAGGAGCCACCGGAATGATAAGCAAGTCCTCATTCAAGCTACCCATGATCCTCGGCTTGTCGGCGCTGCTGGTATGCGCGATAGCAATAGTCCTCTCTGCCCAGCCCCTGAGCGCGGCGACTTCCGGCGCTAAGCCCATGCAATCAGCCCCCATCGGCGGGGGCACGGAGCCTCTGCCGCCCGGCACCACTCTTCAGACTGTGCTGCCCAACCTCACCGGGGGGCCGGTCTCAATGGCCTTCGACCCCTTGGGCAGGCTCTTCTTCACCGAGAAGAACACCGGCAACGTCCGCCTCTACGCAGGCGGCTCCCTCCAGACAGCGCCTGTGTTGCACGTCAATGCCCAGTCCGGCGGCGAGCGCGGCCTGCTGGGTATAGCTATCGACCCTAACTTCACCACCAATCACTACATCTACATCTACTGGTCCTGCGGTACTGCCGGTGGGTGCAACCCCTTCCTCAACAAAGTCACCCGCTTCGTGGAGAACGCAGGGGTAGGCTCCAGCCCTGTGGATATATGGACCGCACCCGACGATTCTGGGGCCAGCAACCACAACGGGGGCAACATACACTTCGGCGCTGATGGCAAGCTCTACATCACCATAGGGGATGACGGCTGCTGTCCCGGCAACTCCCAGAACGTGGCCGTCAAGAACGGGAAGATCCACCGTATCAACGGCGACGGCACCCCCCCCATTGACAACCCCGTGTTCACCCAGACAGGGGCCGTGCCCGGCCTGTACGCTATCGGCCTCCGCAATAGCTTCGATTTCGACTTCGACCCATTGACCCCGATGAGTCCCTACCCGCGCATCTTTGCGAGCGAAAATGGTCCTAGCTGCGACGACGAGATGAACCGCATCGAGGCAGGGTACAACTACGGGTGGCGAGCAAGCTACCCGTGTGACGACCCCAACCCTAGTCCAGTGTACAATACCATCGCGCCCCTGTGGTTCCTGCCGAACGGCCAGTGCTGCGACGCGCCCACAGGGATCACCTTCTACCGAGGCACGAGCATTCCCCAATGGACGAATGAGTTGCTGATGGCCTCTTACGGTAGCGGTGGGCCGCTGCGCCACTTCTACCTGAACGCCCAGCGCACTCTCGTAACCCAGGTCAATATCGTGACGGGCATAACAGTGAAGGGTGACATAGAGACTGGACCGGATGGCTCTCTCTGGTACTTCGAGCAAGACCCCTACCAGGCCCAGGTGAACCTCCGCAGAGTAGTTGGGCCTGGCCCTACGGGCACCCCCACCCAAACGCGCACCAGCACCCCCGCCGCGCCCACCTCTACCCCCACCAGCACTGCCCCACCCACCAACACGCGCACTAACACAGCCACTATGACCTATACACCCACCTCCACCCGCACCAGCACCCCCAGCAATACCCCCACTTCAACTAATACATCGACCAGCACCAACACGCCGCTCCCCACTCAAACAACCGGCGGAGCGAGCGCCACGCCCGTACCTACAAACACAAATAGCACCACCCCCACGAATAGCCCTACCGCCACCAACACCCCCACCCGCACCAGTACGCCTGTACCCCCAACCGTTACGTCCACCAACACTCCCACGCGCACGAACACGATTACCATCACCCCCACCGGCCTCATCCCCACCTCCACCCGCACCAGCACGGTCCCCACCAGCACGGATACGCCCATAGCACCGACCGAGACCTCCACAGCTTCTCCTCCCACTCCCACCCTCCTACCTACCCCTCTCCCCTGCACCCTCCAATTCGCTGACGTGCCCGAAGGCTCCATCTTCCACCCCTTCATCCAGTGCCTAGCCTGCCAGGGCTTCATCTCCGGCTATCCCTGTGGAGGACCAGGTGAGCCTTGTAACGGTAATAACGACCCCTACTTCCGCCCTGCCAATCTCATCACCAGGGGGCAGATTGCTAAGATTGTCTCCAATGCCGCTGCCTTCGACGACCTGCCAGGGGACGTACAAACCTTTGAGGACGTGCCCCCTAGCTCCACATTCTGGCTCTTCATAGAGAGGCTATCTATGTACGGGGTGATGCAGGGCTACGACT